>JBAWAM010000967.1:0-2687 GCA_049589315.1 Myxococcaceae bacterium | reverse complement strand
GATCTCGGGAGGGGGCTGGTGAAGGTGTTCCAGACTCCGCTCGACGGGCTCCTGATGCTGGGTGGACGTGCCGTGTCGGCGACTCAGACCTTGATCGGCATCGAACCGCCAGGTCGCGAACTGACCGGCCCGGAGCGCGCCGAGCTGAAGAAGATCTTCGGCGACAGCATCGACCTCGACCGGGTCCGAATCAAAGAGGGGCCTGCTGGACTCTTCAGCATATCGAAGCGGGCCTTCGTCCACGGAGACACCGTCTACATCCCGCCCAACAGCGCGCCCCCTTCGATGGACCTGCTGGTCCATGAGTTGACCCACGTCTGGCAGCACCAGAACGGCGGGATCGACTACATGAGCGAAGCGCTCTGGGCGCAGAACTTCGGGGATAGTTACCTGTTCCGGAAGGCCCTGCTCGAAGGGAAGCGGTGGTCCGAGCTCAATCCGGAGCAGCAGGCCAGCTTCATCGCTTCGATCAGGACCCTGGGGTTATTCGACAATCCCAACGCTCGCTACATGGTCGGGAACCAGGACTTCACTGACGTGGCGCGCGAGGCGATCGCGGAGCTTCGTCGCGGAGAAGGAGCTCCCTGAGATGAAGACCGACGTGCTCAGCTGTACACCCACTTCGATACCTGTTCAGCGATCGTCCAGATCCGCTCCCGCTCGGTGTCGAGGTCCACGCCATCCCCGTCCAGGACCAGGCGCATCCTTCCGAAGAGCTCGGGCTTGATCGTCACCGTGACGTTCGCGGTTTCGTAGCGCTGGGAAAGCGTTCGCCGCAGCATGTCGGCGTACGGCGTCACGATCGCATGAATCATCTCGTGACCGCCCGGCGCCTCCGAGAACAATTTGTTCACGGCACCCCTGCACAGGGTGAGTCGGATCGTCCTGGGAATCATCCGCCAATGCTCCCATGTGCGCGGCCCGAGGAGCGCGGCAAAGTCGCGCCGTGGATTTCGCCCGGCTGCTCGCCTGGCCACTGTCGTCGCGCCACCCTAGAAGACGAACGGGACCTCGATCGGCGCGTGCTTGACCTGGTGCTTCGGGAACTTCCAGGTCCGGATCTTCTTCTTCAGGCAGCCCGCGATCGGGGTCTTCGCGAACTCGTTCGAACCCACGCTGACATTCGACACCCGCCCGTTCAACTTGACCTCCCAGCGCATCACGAGCCTGCCGGAGGTCTCCGGATCTGCGGCCTTCTGCGCCTTCACACATGCGTCGACCTCGGCTTTATGGGCGCGAATGACCTCGAAGATCTCCGAAGTCTGCAGCTCGTCGGCGTTGGACCCGAACGTCCTCGCGAAGGCCTCGTCCACCCCTCCTGCCTTCTTCGTCTGCTTCGTCGGCGTCACAGCGGCAGTGGCCGCCGTGCTCTTCGGCGTGCTCTTCCTGGTCAGGGCCTTCGACGGGGTCGCACGCTTCGGCTCCGCTTCGGTGCGCTGAGGCGCTTCCGCGATCTTCTCGGTGGGTGGCGGCGGCGGCGCCGGGCTCGGCGGCGGGGCGGCGACGGCCACAGCCGTGAGCGGCTCCGCGGTCTGAGGCGGTGTCGAAATGGATGGCGGCACCGGAGCCGGGGCGACCGAGTGAACCTCCGCCACCGCGATCTGCGGGGGCGGAGCGCTCGGCCACAACAGGCGCGCCCCGACGAGCGCGATCGCCATCGAGGTCACCGCGATGAGGGCACCGCCCACGACTGCGCGGCGCTTCGTCAGTCCGGGTGACCCAACGGGAGCTGGTGGGGCGAGCGCGGCCGCCTCGACGACTTTCCTTGCTCGGGCACTGAGCACCCGCTCTTGCGTCGCAGTCAGCCAGTCGCGGTTCCTGGCCTCCGGAGCCGGGCCCGCGGATGCAACCTGATCGGCCTCGGCACCCGGCGGACGTACCGGTTGGATCGGCTTCGTCGCCGTACGCGGCTCCCTGCGGATGGGCTCGAGCGAAGGCGCCAGCGCGTCCGCGAGCTCCGTGATTCGGAACAGAGCCACCCAGGTCGGGAGCCCTTCATGCCAGCAGAGCGAGTCCGGAGAGAGCTTCCCCTCCTCCCACAGCGCGCGCGTGTTGCGCACGCTGATGGGCCCTACCCGCTCGCCGTCGACTTCGAACCACCACTCGTCGTGATCCTCGAAGTCGGCGTTCTGGAGGTGGATTCGATTGCGAGGAGGTGCAGCGCCAGCATGCGCGGGGGACGTCCCGGGAAACTTCGGCGAGCGAAGGATTTCGTCCAGGCGAGCGTTGACCGAGTCCTCGTTCAGTCCTTTTTCGCCGGCCACTTCTTCATCGGATGGGCGCGTGGAGTTCAAAGCAGATCCACGGTGCGCCCGAACGCACCGACGATCAAGGCGCCGGATCTGCCACCACGGCGCCTGTCCTGAAACTCCGATTGGAAAACTCGGGCGGCGCTGCGTCGATCGCGTCGGAGCGGAGGAAGTGACCTACCTCGTCGCGTCCGCCTGCCCGCTGCCCGAGCGTCGGCATGGACAGAGTTCATGTCGCTGCGGCAGGCCGAGGGTCGAGCACTGCCGCGCCCTCGAGCGCTCCCGTGCGCAACGCATGCAGTGCATCGTTGGCCTGTTCGAGCGGGAACACGTGCACCGCGGTCTTCACCGGAATTTGAGAGGCGATCGTCAGGAACTCGTCGCCGTCGCGCCGGGTGAGGTTCGCCACCGAGCGCACCACGCGCTCTCCCCACAACA
>JBAWAM010000966.1:0-1548 GCA_049589315.1 Myxococcaceae bacterium | reverse complement strand
GCTCCCCGGGACATGGGGGCGGACGACGCTGAGCACGCCGCTGCCCGGCGCCTCGAACGGGATGCCCTGCTGGTGGAGCAGCGCGACCACGCCCGCACCGAGCAACGCGCCCAACAGCCCGCCGGCGATGCCGAGCATCCCCGCCTCGAGCAGGAACAACGCCACGATCTGCCGCCGCCGCATCCCGACCGCCAGCATCGTGCCGATCTCGCGGACGCGCTCGAGCACGTTCGTCAGCATCGAGTTCGCGATGCCGAGGAGCACGGTCACCAGGAACACCATCCCGACCACCCCGAGGAAGGTGTCCTGCAGCCCGACCAGCTCCTTCACGAACGGGAGGAGCTCGTCCCAGGCGTGCACCTCGAACCCGGGGCCGAGCGCCGCCTTCAGCCGATCCCGGACCGCGTGGGCGTCCTCCAGCCGCGCGGTCCCGATGGCGTACTCGGTGACCCGCCCCTCCATCCGCAGCAGCCGCTGCGCGACCTGGAGCGGCACCAGCCCGACCTTCTTGTCCCCCGGCGCGGCGAGAGCGAACGTTCCAGACAGCGCGACGACCTCACCGTTGGGGGCGCCGTCCCGGTCCGTCACGATCAGCCCGGGCCACTGCACCTCCGGCCCTGGATCCCCGGCCGAGGGCGCGGCGCCCATGCTCGACGCGAAGGGCGCGTTCAGGAGGACGGCCCGCTCGGAGCGTTCGAAGAAGCGGCCCGCCTGCAGCCAGTCGAACCGCCACGGCGTGACCTTCCGCTCCAGGTCCGGATCGATCGCGGTGGCGATGAAGAACCCGGGCTGTCTCTGCGGATCGGCGAGCGCGAACATCGCGCCGAAGCTGATTCGCGGCGCGACCTCGACCACCCCGGGGACCTCCCGCATCCGGTTGCGCAGGTCCTCGGAGTCCTCCAGGTCCAGCGACAGCGGGAGCCCCTGGACGTTCGCGAGGTAGCCCGCCCGGTGGACCTGCACCGCCCCGAGCACCCCGCGCACGAGGTTTCCCAGCATCATGTCGCGCTGACCGTGGACCAGGCCTTCGAAGAGGACCATCGCCGCCACGCCGAGGGCGATCGCCCCCATGGACAGCACGGTTCGACGCCGGTTCCGGGACAAGCTCCTCGCGGCGATGCGAATCAGGGCCAAGGCAGGAGGAACCTAGCGGAGCCACCCGGCGAAGCAAGCTGGGTGATCCGCGACCTGCGTGCGCAGCTTCAAGGAGATGGAAGCAGGGATGGTGGCGCACTGGGAGCACTTCTCCCACGAGGCGGACATGGGGGTCCGAGGGGTCGGTCGCACGGAAGAGGAGGCGTTCGCCCAGGCAGCCCTGGCGCTGACGGGCGTGATCACGCCCCCTGAGACGGTGCGCGGCGTTCAGGCGGTCGAGATCTCCTGCGCCGCGCCGGACCGCGAGCTGCTGCTGGTCGACTGGCTCAACGCGGTGATCTTCGAGATGGCCACCCGCCACCTCGTCTTCGGACGGTACGAGGTCCATCTCGAGGGGAACACGCTGACCGCCCGCTGCTTCGGGGAGCCGGTGGATCTCATCCGCCACGAGCG
>JBAWAM010000965.1:0-6219 GCA_049589315.1 Myxococcaceae bacterium | reverse complement strand
GGCTCGTTCCCCTCCTCGAGCGCCACGGCCTCCACAAACTGGAGGCCCTCCCCGAGCACGCGCTCGACGCACTTCAGCTCTCCTCTGCCCAATGGAAGCTGCCCCTCGGCTCCCCTCACCTCACCTCGCCGAGCCGCGTTTATTCGCCCTGTCGTCGAACACCGGCATTCCCCCACGGCCCCGAGCAGCAGTGCAGGGCGATCATGCAGGTGGAGTTCGACCGGGCTGCCGACCACGTACCGGAAGGCGTTCGAGGAGCGCGGACCACGCGGGTGCGTTGCCGGGATTGACGCGTCGCTCCTCTCCGGCGTTGGAGCACACGAACGCCAGTTCCGCGCGGGTGGTCACGTCCGCTTTGCGGAAGACGGTGGCGAGGTGATTGCGCGCGGTCAGCGGAGAGATGCCGAGCAGCGCCGCGATCTCCCGGTTCTGTAGGCCGCGCGCGACGAGCTCGGCCACCGCCCGCTCGGACCTGGTCAGTCGGACCTCGTCGGCCCACGCATCGAACGATCGCGCGACGGCCGGCGCGGCCTCCGTGCGCGTGCGCAGATATGCCTCCGCCAACTTGATCGAAGGCAAGAGCACCTCGAGCGTCTCGCGCTCCTGCCGGCTGAACCGGCGACCGCGGCCGGAGCGCGCGAGGTGAAAGCCGAACGCGCCATGGCGGTTGCGCCACACGACGGTCGTGAAAACCGACACGCGCTGCGGCCAGAGCTGCTCGCGGTAGAGCGAGAGCTGCTCGCGACGGGCGAGTGGTAGCACCTCGATGTCGATCATCGGGCGGTCCGCCTCGACGGCCGCGAGCTCGTGCGGCTCGAGCTCCATCAAGTAGCCGAGGATGCGCTCTTCGACGAGTGCCGCATCGTAGCCGCGCACGTACATCGACGCGTCCTCTGCGCCGCGCACGGAGTGCATCGTGGCCAGGTCGAAGCCGATCCAGCGATCGAGCCGATCCAGAAGCTCGGCGCGAAACTCGCGCGTCTCATCGAATGTCTGGGCCAGCTCCGCGATCTCGCCCATCGCCCGCTCGCGGCTCTCGAGTCGGCGCACCATCGACCTCCTCCACAGTGACGCTGGTACACCTGCACCATACCGCCCACAGGCCGCCGCATGTACGAGGAGGCCATGCAAAAGAACAAATATGTATCTTGCGTATGGTTGGTGGTCTTCGTCGGCCTTTGCAGCGGGTGTGCGCTGCAGGCTGCCGATCAGGGCGCAGCGCTCTCGGACGAGCAGAGCGAGATGCCCCAGGAGCTCACCACTGAGAAGGTGGTGACGCTGACGCACTCGATCCGCGTGGGTCATCACCGCCGCGTCGTCGTGCGTGAGTCGTTCACGCGGTCGTCGTTTCAGCGGAGCCCGCGGCGCGCGATCGTATTCTTGAACGGCACCCCGACGACCGGCGACTTCTTCAACATCCCGGTCGATGGCTACCGCGGTCGTGAGCGGCTCGCGGAGCGCGGTTTCTTCGCGTACACGCTCGATTTCGAGGGGAGCGGCGCGAGCACGTACCCGGAAGATGCCTTCGGGCTGACCTTCGACGCACTCACCGCCTCGACGCGCGCGGTCGTCGAGCACATTCGCCGGAGCCGCAGCGTCTCTCGCGTCGATCTCCTGGGCGAAGCCGAAGGGGGAGGGGTCGCGGTTCAGCTCTGCGCAGACGACACGATCATCCGCTCGTGCACGCTCTCGTCGATGCTGTATCAGAATGGCACCGACGCTTTCAGGGCGTACTTTCAGAGCCCCGAGTTCCGCGCGCTCGTGCTCGGCGCGCCCGACGGCTATCTCGACATCCCGCCGCCGCTCTACTTCAACGTGCTCGCTGCGGCCCCTCCCGACGTCGCCGCGTGGACGCTCGCGAACCAACCTGGTCGCTACTCGATGGGGCTCGTCGCCGAGCAGCTGAACGGGACGCCTTCCTACGAGCCCACGGGCGCGCGAGTCCCCGGCCTCATCATCCGAGGTGAGCTCGACCAGAACGCCCCCCTCCAGGACACGCAGCACCTGGCGCAGGACTACGGCTCGGAGGGGGGCGCGGGCCCGGCGACCCTCGTCTCCATCCCCGGCGCGATGATGATCCCTCGCATCGAGGCCCCGCCGCACAACGAGCAGTTCTGGGACGCCGTTGTCGATTTCGTCGATCCCTGACCCGAGCGGGTGCCGCGCGGCTCGGGTCACGCCTCGGCGTCGAGCGCAGCCTTCACGGCCGGGCGTGCACGGACGCGCTCGAGGTAGGTCGCGAGCGGAGGTGGGAGTTCGGCACGCGTCAGGGCGACATACGCACCGATCGCCCAGAAGGCGTACGCATCGAGGATCGAGAAGCGCTCTCCCCCCAGGAACGGACGATTGCCCAGATCGTTGGCCAGCAGCCCGACGGCCTTCCCGAGGCGAGCCCTCGCCCATGCCTTGGCCTCGTCACCCGGGTTCGGCATGACCGTGAACGGTGCGAACCCCTTGTGAAGCTCCGTCGCGACGAAGTGGAGGCGCTCGTCCAGGCGGAGGCGCTCCGGCGCTCCGCGCGGCGGCGCGAGCTCGGCCTCGGCGTGCGTGTCCGCAATGTGGTGGAGGATGACGGCCGCCTCCGTGAGGATGGAGCCGTCTCCGAGGCGGAGCGCAGGGACATAGCCCGTGGTCGTGATCGCGTCGAAGCGGTCTCCGCCGTCCGTCAACTTCGTGCTGAGGTCGACGCGGACGAGGTTGAACGCGGCGCCCGCTTCGCGGAGCGCGATGTGTGGCGCGAGAGAGCAGACGTACCGGGCCCAGAACAGCGTGACGGGAGCGTTGGTCATGCGGAGGATCTACGAGCCTGCTTCCGCTTGAACAATCGCGCCTCATTGAACATTCTGTTCAACGGCATGAACAGGACCGACTTCGCCTCCATCGAGGCCTTTGCGCGAGTCGCCGAGACCGGGAGCTTTCGCGCGGCGGCGCTCGCCCTCTCGATTCCCGCATCGACCGTGAGCGTGCAGGTGAGCCGGCTCGAAGCACGACTCGGGACGAAGCTGCTCGAGCGAACGACACGCCGTATCGCGCTCACCGACGAGGGACGGAGTTACCTCGAACTCGTTCGCCCGGCGCTCGACGTGATGCTCGAAGCGGAGCGTACGTTCTCAGGCCAGACGGGACAGCTTCGCGGACGCCTGCGTGTCGCGGCACCGGTCGAATGGGGACAGGCCGTGCTCGGCCACATCCTCGGCGGTTACGCGCGCCAACATCCCGAGGTCGGCGTCGAGGTGCACTTGACCGAGGAGCGCGTCGATCCCGTCCGCGACGGGTTCGATGTCGTCGTGCAGATCCACCCAGCTTCCAGCACCTCGCTCGTGGCGAAGAAGCTCGGCGCCCCCATGAAGCAGCGGCTCGTCGCGAGCCCGCTCTACGTCGCGGAGCGCGGCACGCCGAAGCACCCGCGCGATCTCGCAAGGCACGCATGCCTCGTGATGGGCCCCCCGCGGGCACAGACGCGATGGCATCTCGGGCGCCACTCGATCGTGCACCGGCACGCGACCGCGAACAGCGGCTCGGTCTGTCGTGATCTCGCCGTGGCAGGATGTGGGATCGCGAAGCTTCCGGACTACCTCGGCGCGCCTTCGCTCGCGGACGGCTCTCTCGTCGAGGTCCTCGAGCGCTTCGCGCCGGCGCCCGAGCAACTCCATGCCGTCTACCCGCGAAGCCCGTTTGTGCCGGCGCGCCTCCGCACGTTCGTGACGGCGCTGCAGGCGCACCTCGACGTATGGCCCGGGTGCCTGTTCCGGTCGGAGAAGAAGCCGCGCATGCCTTAGCTGCGATGCTGCGGCGCCGGCGGGCGCGTCCGGTGAGTCAGCACCATTTCTCGGCGCCGAAGAACTGGCGCGGGGCCTGGCCGGTGAAGGCTCGGAACTCGCGGATGAAGTGCGATTGGTCGAAGTACCCGGCGTCGAGCGCGAGCTGGGTGAGGTTGGCGGCGGACCTCGAGAGCTCGACCACGTGCTCCAGCCGGACGAGCGAAGCAAGCTGCCTGGGTGAGGTGCCGACCACACGCCGGAAGCGCTTCTCGAACCGGTCGCGGCTCAACCCGACAGACCTCGCGAGCGCGTCGACACGGAGACACCCGCGGGTCGCCTGCACACGCGCGAGCGCCTCGGCGACGAGTGGGTCGTCCCCCGTTGCGTGCAGCTCCGTCTCGAGGAACCGATGGACGACCGCGAGCCTCGCCTCGAGCGTCTTCGCGGCCTGGAGCTCCTCCATCGCGCGCGTCAGCGATGCACGCGCGACGAGCGCCTCGAGCTCCACGGTCCGGCCATACAGGTGATGGAGCGGCTCGCGGAAGAACGCGGAGGCGCCCCCTGGCTGGAAGGCGACGATGACCGCGCCGCCACGCGCCGAAGTGACCATTCGCCTGGCCGTGTGGCGGAGTCCGGTCAGGGACGCGTCCGCGACACGGGTCGAGGTGTCGGCGAGCCGTTCGTGCGCCGCGCCGCCATAACGCAGCGCGAGCAGCACCCCCGTGTCCGGGAGCAGCAGTCGCTCGGCCTGCTGGTCGGTTTCCACCACCCGCAGGTCACGCACGTAGGGGGCGAGTCGACCGCTCGGCTGGAACCGGAGCACACGCATGCGACGAACTCTGCTCGGCGCGTGCCTGGCGCGCAATGAATCCGTCCAAGTCGCGCCGGGACGGGCGCTCTAGCTTGCACGCCATGACCCTGCTCGCCCGTTTCGCCCTCGTCGCCGGCGTCGCGCTCGCGGGATGCGCCACGCCGCACCTCGACCTCCAATCCGAAGGAGCCAGACCCACCATGCCCCCCAACAACGCCCAGGTCGTGCGCAGGTTGTATGAAGAGCTCGTGAACGGCCGTCGGTTCGATTCGTTCGGCGACGTCCTCGCGAGCGACTTCGAGAGCTCCGATGGCGTGCGCGGCCCCGACGGCTTCGCGGCGAACGTGAGGAGCCTCACCGAGAGCTTCCCCGACATCCACTTCACGGTCGAGGACGTGTTCGCGGACGAGGACCGGGTCGCCGTTCGCTGGAGCTGGACCGCCACCCACGGCGGTCCGTTCCGCGGCACCGCGCCCACTCACCGCCGCGTCGAGAATACCGGCATCGTCATCTACCAGGTCCGCGACGGGAAGCTGGTGCGCGCATGGACACAGGTGGATCGGCTCGGTGTGCTCCAGCAGATTGGCGCTGTGCCCGTTCCCGGGCCGAGGTGAGCGGGCGCGTCCGCTCGCGATGGCCACCTGCAATCAGCTGCTCACCCGCCCGGCCGCGGTGCTCGCGCCGCAAGGGCTGGCGCCGAAGGGGCGTGTGCTGGCGCGCCTCCCCAAGGAGTCGTCGGCGCCGAGTGCAACGGAGGGTCAGCCAGCGCCCTGAACCCGTCCACGACCGGAGCTCACGCCAACAGGTCGCGCACCAGCGGGATCACCTTGGTCCCGTAGAGCTCGATGCTGCGCATCATCAGCGGATGGGGCAGCGGACCGCAGCTGTACTTCAGGTCGAAGCGGCTCACTCCGAGGTCGCGGATCGTCGCCGCCATCTTGCGCGCCACCGTCTCCGGCGCTCCCACGTACAGCGATCCATGGGCGATCTCGCGCTCGAACGAGTCGCGGGTCGTCTGCCCCCATCCACGCTCCCGACCCACGCGGTCGTGCATGGCCCGGTAGTGCGGCCACAGCTCTTCACGGGCGCTCTCGTCGGTGTCGGCGACGTACCCGTGGGAGTGCATTCCCAGCGGGAGCAGGGGCGTTCCCAGCTTCTCCGTCGCATTCTTGTAGAGGTCGATGAACGGGAGAAAGCGACGCGGGTTCCCGCCGATGATCGCGAGCATCATCGGCATCGAATAGCGCGCGGCGCGCACGACGGACTCGGGAGAGCCGCCCACGCCGATCCAGGTCTTCAGGTGGCCGGACGCCGTCTTGGGGTAGACCTCCTGATCCTTCAACGCGGCGCGCGTGGTCCCGCTCCAGGTCACGGCCTTCTCCGTCAGCAGCCTGGAGAAGAGATCGAGCCGCTCGTTGAAGAGCTCCTCGTACTGGCGGAGGTCGAAGCCGAAGAGGGGGAAGGATTCGGTGAAGGAGCCCCGGCCCAGGATCACCTCGGCCCGCCCGTTGGACACCGCGTCGACCGTGGAAAAGCGCTCGAAGACCCGGACCGGATCGTCCGAGCTCAGCACCGTGACCGCGGAACCGAGACGGATGCGCTGGGTGCGGGTGGCGATCGCCGCAAGGACGGTCTCCGGGGTGGAGA
>JBAWAM010000964.1:0-7354 GCA_049589315.1 Myxococcaceae bacterium | reverse complement strand
GTGCCGGACTTCTTCAAACGTCGCCGAAGCGCGCTCCAACCTTCCCCGGGCCAGCTCCAGCCAGCCGCGCAGCAGCTCGATCCGGATCTGCCGGTACGGCATGTCGTCCGACAGCGCCTCCGCCTCGTGCATCCAGCGGACGCCCTCCTCCAGATTGCGCGTCCACTCGGCGATCTGCCCCAGCCCGAGCGCGGATTCGAAGGCGATCGACCGCGTCGCCGACCTGCGTGTCCGCATGAGCCCGCTGCGCGCCTTCGGGAGCATCCCGAGCACGTCGCGGCTCCGCGCCAGGGTGTAGCGCGCCAGGTCGATCGCCGAAGCGTCCATGTGGCGTCGATACCGCGGCAGCGCCACCCGGGCGTCTTCGAGCGCCTCCTTCACCCGCCCCTCCGACGCGGTCAGGTACAGGCGGATCACCGCCATCCACGCGGCGTGGCTGTCCGGGATGCGCTCGCCCGCTGGAAGCCGGGTGTGCAGCTCGTTCCACTTGCGGGCGAACAACCTCGCCTCTGATTCGAGCCCGGACCGGAAGGCGAAGTGCGCGACCAGTCCGTACCAGCGGAGCGCCTCGCGCACCTGCCCTGCGCGCTCGCGATGGTGCGCGACCGCCGGCGCCACCTGCTCCAGGTGCGTCTCCGGCGTGCGCTCCAGCACGTCCGCGATGCGCCGGTGCACGGCCTGCCGCTCCTCCTCCGGAATCACCGCGTAGGCCATGGCCCGGGTGGCGTCGTCCCGGAAGCGCCAGGTCCTCGGCGCGCCGGAGTCCGGAGAGAAGATCCGGTGCGCCTCGAGCGCGCCGATCGCATCGGAGATCATCTCGCGGTCCAGCGAGTCCGACGCAGTCTCCTCCAGCAGGTCCTGCCCGAAGGAGCCGCCGATGGCGCTGGCCGTGCGCAGCACCCGCCGCTCGATCTCATTCAGCCCATCGAGCCGCGCCAGGGCGACGTGCTCCCAGCTCGGCGGCACCAGCTCGTCCAGCCGATCCCGCCACGCCGGCGAGGCGACGACGGTGTCGCCCCGCAACGTGAGCAGGAGCCGGTCAGCGAGGAACCGCACCGTCTGGACGAGGTGCTCGCAGTTCCCCTGGGTGCGCTTCCACAGGAACTCCGCCAGCACAGGCTCCACGCCGCCGGCGCGCATCTCGTGGCGGATGAGCTCGGTGCTCGAAGCGAGATCGAGGTTCTCGGTCGGCACCAGCACGTCGGTGGCCGCTTCGAGCGAGCGAAGCACCGGATCCGGTCGCCACGTGCCGACGATCATGAAGCCCCGGTCGCGCGAGAGCGAGCCCAGCCTCGCCGCGAGCTCCAGGGTGAGGCTGTCCGCGAAGTGGAGATCCTCCACGACGTACAGCAGCCGGGCCCTCTCCACCGACACCCGGTGGTCGATGAGCCGGATGAGCGCCGCCACCAGGCGATCGCGCGCGTGCAGGTCGGCGAGATCGACCAGCGTCTCGTCGAAGCCGTCCGGCCGTCGCGCAGGTTGGAGGATGGAGACGAGCTCCGGGACCTCCATCCCCAGCGCCTTCCCGCCGACGTACTTCGCCACCCGATCGAAGCGCGCCTGCTCGTCGTCGCCGTCGGTGATTCCGGTGATCGCCGCGAAGAGCTCGCGCACCGGGCCCAGCGGCGTGGCGCGCGTCGCGTATCGGCAGCGCCCCACCATCGCGGTCCCGCCCGCGTTGACCCAGCGGTCCACGAGGTTCGACAGCAGGTGGCTCTTGCCCGTCCCGGGATCGCCGCGGATGCCCACCAGACGTCCGCGTCCGGCCATGGCCTCGTCGGCCGCCCGGTAGAGCGCCTCCATCTCTGCGTCGCGCCCGGCGGTGAACCGCTGCGTGGTCCGCCTCCGCGCGTAGTGCGCCCGACCCGCGGAGGGCCCGTGGATAGCGAACAGGCAAAGGGGCTCCTGCCGCCCCTTCACCCGGATCGGGCCTCGGGCCGACCAGGTGAACGCGCCGCGCGCCCGCTCCATCGCCTCTTCGGTGACCAGCACCTCGAACGGTCCTGCCGCCGTCGCCACCCGGGCGGTGACGTTCACCGCGTCGCCCACCGCGGTGAGGTCGTGTTTGTGCTCGCCGCCGACCGCGCCGAAGTACACCGGCCCGGTGTGGATGCCGACGCGCATCGTCAACGACATGGTGGGCGTGTCGAGATACCCGCGCAGCCGGGTGATCGCCTCGAGCGCGCCCAGGATCGCCTTCTCCGCGTCGTACTCGGTCGGCGCGTGCAGGCCGAACAAGACCATCACCCGGTGCCCGGACTCGGTGGCGGTGACCTTGAGCACCAGTCCGTCGTACTTCTGGAATGCCCGGAGCAGCGAGCGGGACAGGCTGGTCGCCACCTTGAGGTACTGCCCGTTCTCGGTGAAGCCGCCGATGTCCGCGAAGAGGATGATCGGCCGGCGGATCTCTCCATCGATGCGCCAGCCGCTGGGCAGGGTGCGCAGCCGCCGCGCCACCGGGGCGGGGACGAACGGCTCGAGCAGCGCGATCTTCTCTTCGACCCGGGTATTCAGTCGGGGCGCGAGGGGATTGAGCGGCTCGGCCTCGGGCCAGCTCCGGAGCTGCCGGAGCAGCAGGCCGCGGGAGGGATCCCTCTCCCAATCGGCGCGAAGCCCCAGCTGCGAGGCGGTCGCCTCGTCGATCAGCACCTCTCCCGGACCGGCGCGCTGCTGCAGGATGATCGCGGCGTGCGGCGCGGCCCCTGCGCAGATCGGCACGCGCCGGCTGAGATCGCCCAGCACCGACAGCCGGATGCTCCCGGTCGCCACGCCCACCCGCAGCCGCAGATCGCGCGACTCTTCACCCAGAGCGCCGGACGCCGCGCGCGCCACGACCTCCTGGCACTTCAGCGCCGCCGCGGCGCAGCGCAGGGCGTGGTCGGGACCGAAGAAGACTGCGGTGATCGCGTCCCCGCCGAACTCGGTGACGTAGCCCTTGTAGGGGAACAGCGCGTCGAGTTCGAAGCGGGAGAACAGGTCGTCCAAGATGCGCGAGAGCTGTCCGAGCCCCGCCTGCCCGCCCTCTGCCATCCGCTCGCACATCGCTGTGAAGCTGACCAGGTCGGCAACGAGCACCGAACCCGGCTGGTCGCGGTAGGCGAAGGCGGATTCCGACGCGTCGTCCAGGACGCGCTCGACGATGTGGTAGGGGACCGCGCGGCACAGGGCCGCGAGGTAGCTCTCTTTGTCCACGCGGCTCTACCTCTCTCAGTCCTGCGCCGCGTCCTCCTCTACATCGTCTTTTGAATAGGCTTCTTCGGGCGCGGCGCCGATCGCATGATAGCCGCCATCGACGTGGACCATCTCCCCTGTCGTGGAGGTGAAATAGTCCGACAGCAGCGCCACGGCAGCCTTCGCCACGTGGTGGTGGTGGGTCTTACCCTTCCAGCCGAGGGGCGCCTGTTTGCCCCAGTTCCGCTCCAGAGAGGCAAATCCCGGAATTCCCTTGGCCGCCATGGTCGACAGCGGGCCGGCGGCCACCGCATTCACCCGGATCTGGTGCTTCCCGAGATCGCGCGCGAGGTAGCGGACCGTGGCTTCGAGCCCCGCCTTGCACACGCCCATCCAGTCATAGATGGGCCACGCCTGACGGTTATCGAAGTCGAGGGTGACGATGTTCCCGCCCTCGGTCATCACGGGCAGGCAGGCGACGGCAAGCTCCTTGAGGCTGAAGGTCGAGATCCGAAAAGCGGTCTGGACGCTCTCCCAGGGGGTGTTCAGGAAGTTGCCGCCCAACGCATCTTCAGGGGCGAAGGCAATGGAGTGGAGAACCCCATGCAGCACCCCCGCGCGCTCCTTGAGGGATGCGGTCAGATGCTTGAAGTGGTCCGGATTCGTGACGTCCAGTTCGAGCACTTCGCCGGCATTGAGGCGCTTCGCGCTTCGCTGGGTGAGGGAGAGCGCTCGGCCAAAGCCGGTGAGGATGACGTCCGCCCCCTCCTTTTGCGCGAGCTCGGCGATGCCGTACGCCAGCGACTGCGGCGTGAGCACACCAGTGATCAGGATCTTTCTACCCTGGAGCAACATTCTCGGGGCCTTCCTCCTCGGGGTGGGAGCGGGCGATCTACCCCAACCGCTCGTCGACGCAAACAGCGGTGCTGATGGAGGGGCTCGGGAACAGCGCAAAACATCTGCCACTTCGCCAACCTTGAAGTAGAAGGAGGCTCGCCATGTCCACATTCCAGGAGTCGTTCCTCTCAGGTTCGAACATCGACTTCATCGAGGCGCTGTACGCGCGCTTCCTCGAAGATCCCAACTCGGTCGACCCGAGCTGGCGGGAAATCTTCGAGCATCAGAAGGGTGAGGGCAGTCCCATCTTCATTGATGGGCGCGGGATGCCGGCCGAAGAGCCGGCGCCCGCCATCGCCGACAAGGTCCGGGCCGCCCCGGTCGTCGACGTCGCCAAGCTGAAGAACATGGCGCTCCAGGCCAAGGTCGCCCAGGCGATCTACGCCTTCCGCCTCCGCGGCCACCTGCGCGCGAACCTCGATCCCCTCGGCCGCCCGCGTCCGAAGCTGGAGCACGTGGCGGACCTGGCGCTGATGGATCCGAACTACTTCGCCGACGAGGAGCTCGAGCAGAAGATCGATCCTCTCGAGGTGTTCATCGAGCGCGAGGTGAAGCTGAAGGATCTGCTCGCCCGACTCCGCAAGACCTACCTCCATCACATCGGTGTCGAGTACATGTCACTGCTCGACTCCGACCGCCGGCGCTGGCTCATGCCGCGGATGGAGCACATCGAGAACACGGTGGTTCCCCCGGTGGAGGAGCAGCGCCGGATCCTCACCAAGCTCTTCTACGCCCAGACGTTCGAGAACTTCCTCCACACCAAGTTCATCGGCGGCAAGCGCTTCAGCCTCGAGGGCAGCGAGAGCCTGGTGCCGATGATCGACGCCATGCTGAACGAAGGCGGCAAGCTGGGCACCCGCGAGGTGGTCATCGGCATGGCCCACCGCGGCCGCCTCAACGTCCTCACCAACATCCTCGGCAAGCGCCCGGACGAGATCTTCAGCGAGTTCCAGGGCCCGAAGGATCCGCGGGCCTACCTGCGCCGCGGCGACGTGAAGTACCACATGGGCTTCTCGTCGGACGTCACCACTGCCAACGGCGACAAGATCCACGTGTCGATGGCGTTCAACCCGTCGCACCTGGAGGCGGTGAA
The DNA here is from genome assembly GCA_049589315.1 of Myxococcaceae bacterium. Taxonomy (GTDB): domain Bacteria; phylum Myxococcota; class Myxococcia; order Myxococcales; family Myxococcaceae; genus JBAWAM01. The sequence continues at coordinate 2,193 of JBAWAM010000964.1, read as the reverse complement.
CCCGGTCGTCGAAGGCCGGGTCCGCGCCAAACAGGATCGGCAGAAGGACAACGGCCGCCAGGGCGTGGTCCCGCTGCTCATCCACGGCGACGCGGCCTTCGCCGGACAGGGCGTGGTGGCGGAGACGCTGAACCTGGCCCGCCTGGAGGGATACGCCACCGGCGGCACGGTCCACATCGTCATCAACAACCAGGTCGGCTTCACCACCGAGCCGGAGCAGAGCCGCAGCAACATCTACTCGACGCTGCTGGCGCAGATGCTGGACATCCCCATCTTCCACGTGAACGGGGACGATCCGGAGGCCTGCGTTCACGTCACGAAGCTGGCCATGCAGTACCGGCAGCAGTTCAGCAGCGACGTCGTCATCGACGTCGTCACCTACCGCCGCCACGGCCACAACGAGGGCGACGAACCCCGCTTCACCCAGCCGCTGATGTACCAGCTCGTCGACCAGCATCCGCCGGTAGGCGACCTGTACGCGGCCGACCTGGTCAAGCGCGGGCGCATCACCCAGGAGGAGGCGGACCAGATCAAGCAGCACTGCCTCGACGAGTTCAACGCGGCGCTCAACCGCGTGCGGACCGAGAGCGCGCTCAAGGATCCGTCGGCCCTGGAGGGCCAGTGGAAGAGCTACCGGGGCGGCGCGGACCGGGACGTGGAGCTGCCGCAGACCGGCGTGGACAAGCAGAAGCTGGTCGAGCTGATGAACAAGCTGTCGACCGTGCCGGAGAACTTCCACGTGCGCGCGCCGCAGCTCGCGAAGTTCCTCGAGCAGCGCAAGGCGATGGCGGAGGGGCAGCACCCGCTCGACTGGTCCGCGGGTGAGTGGCTCGCCTACGGCACGCTGCTGCTGGAGAAGCGCCCCATCCGGATCACCGGGCAGGACGTGGAGCGCGGCACCTTCAGCCACCGCCACGCGGTGTGGCGCGACATGGCCACGGCCCAGCGGTACAGCCCGTTCCAGCACCTCGCCGAGGACCAGGCGCCGTTCCGGATCCACAACAGCCCGCTGTCGGAGTTCGGCTGCCTCGGGTTCGAGTACGGCTACTCCCTGGACTACCCGGACGGGCTGGTGATCTGGGAGGCGCAGTTCGGCGACTTCGCCAACGGTACCCAGGTGATCATCGACCAGTTCATCGCCGCGGCGGAGACCAAGTGGCGACGGCTCTCGGGCATCACCCTCTTCCTGCCCCACGGCTACGAAGGCCAGGGTCCGGAGCACTCCAACGCGCGTCCCGAGCGCTACCTGCAGCTCTGCGCCGAGGACAACATCCAGGTCTGCTACCCCACCACGCCCGCGCAGATGTTCCACCTGCTGCGCCGGCAGGTCATCCGGCCCATCCGCAAGCCGCTGGTGGTGATGACCCCGAAGAGCATGCTGCGGAATCCGGCGGTGAGCTCGACGCTGGACGACTGCGCCACCGGCCGGTTCCACCGGCTGCTGCGCGAGACCGAGCCGCTGGATCCGAAGAACGTCACCCGGCTGCTGCTGTGCACCGGCAAGGTCTACTACGACCTCGCAGCCGAGCGTGCCCGCCGCGAGGACAAGACGGTGGCCATCGTGCGGCTCGAGCAGCTCTACCCACTGGCGGACACCGAGCTGGTCGAGGTGTTCAAGAGCTACCCGAATCTCAAGGAGATCTTCTGGGTACAGGAGGAGCCGAAGAACATGGGTGCGTGGTCGTTCATGTTCCCGCACCTCCAGCAGATGGTTTCTCAGATCCACAAGACGCTGACGGTGGGGTACATCGGGCGCGTGGAGGCGGCGAGCCCGGCCACCGGGTTCATCAAGGCCCACGAGCTCGAGCAGAAGCTCATCGTTGAGCAGGCATTGGCGAGGGGATAGTCCATGGCGGTTGAACTGAAGGTTCCGGCGCTCGGCGAGTCGATCACCGAGGCCACGATCGGCAAGTGGCACAAGAAGGTCGGCGACTCCGTGAACGTCGACGAGCCGGTGGTCGTGCTCGAGACGGACAAGGTGACGGTGGACGTGCCGGCGCCTGCCGCGGGCGTCATCGAGGCGATCAGCGTGAACGAAGGCGACGTGGTGACGGTGGGCCAGGTCGTCGGCACCATCGCCGCTGGTGCGGCGGGCGCGAAGGCCGCTCCGGCCGCCGCCGAGAAGAAGGCGGAGCCGGCCCCGGCCCCGAAGCCCGCCGCTGCAGAGGCGGAGCGCGAGGCCGTGGTCACGCC
>JBAWAM010000963.1:0-8152 GCA_049589315.1 Myxococcaceae bacterium | reverse complement strand
TCAGTTCCGGTCGATCGGGAAGCGCAGGACGCGGATGGGAAAAGACGCGCACCCGGATTCGCCGATCGTCTCGAGCATGGGCGGCGCCCAGCACGTGTGAAGCATCAGATCCGATACGTCGAGCACGCCCAGCGGTGGGCGGTCCTCCCACAACACGGCGACATGACGCGTTCGCGGGAACAGCAAGAGGTCGCCTGCGCGGAGGGCGCCATGTCCAGCGCCGATCGGGAGGGGACGACCGCGCGCATCGATGGAGATGCCGTCCGCCCTGGAGCTTTCGGCACGGGCGAGCTCTTTCGCGTGCTGGTCGAGGGTCCATGTCGACGCGTAGGGGACGTCGAGCCCGGCACGGCGTGCGCCGTACACGGCGAGATCCGCGCAGTCGGAGCCGATGAGGAGATCTGCCTGGTGCGATCCTTCAGGACCGTCGCTGCCGTAGATGTACGGGATGTTGAGCAACTCCGTCATATGGGCGGGGTAGCCGCCTCCGCTGCGGACGGCGACGCGGAAGACCTCGCGGGAGAGGCCGCCGCGTTCGATCGACTCGATCCCGGGGGTCGCGACGGTGCGGCCGTCAGGCAGGGTGACGCGCACCTGGAATGCCATGGTGCCGGCGCCTTCGAGGCCAGCTATCCGCGGCATGCGAATCGGGGTGACGTCGGCGGGGCAGTCGAGGTGGTCCCGGCAGTTCGCGAGCTCGTAAGACGTGTAACGGACCTGCTCGAAGTGGAAGCGTGGCTTCGTGTTGTCGAGCGGCGCTGGATCGGGTTCGAGCCGGAACCAGCGGATCGAGGTCGGCTTCCCATGCGGCTGCAGCTTCGCGCGGAGCATCACGCGCTGGCCCGTGCGCGCGTACACCCATCCGGCACGGTGCGGCCCATCGTCCACGCTGGCGACGATGCGCAACTCGGACGCGGCCGCAGGGACGCAGGAAACGAGGCACACCAGCAACACCGACGGAGTGCTCAATCGCATGAGCCTTCGTTGAGCAGGCCATGTGCCATCGGGCACAATCGTTTCATGGCTCCCAGACGCAGACCTGATGCAGATGACGGCCGCAGGCGAAGGGGATCGTGATCCGTGACGTCCGCTGCGCTGGCACCGAGTCACGCCGTCCGGAGCAGCGAAACGTTGATCTCGATCGCGTCAAAGGGCTCGAGCCGAAAGACCTCCAGGGTCCGCAATCCGGGATCGACGAGCCACACGTGGCGGACGCCTTCCCGGGCGTAGACGGGCATCTTCTCCGCCCTGTCCACGGCTTCGGTGCTCTCCGAAAGGACCTCGCAGATCCAGTCGGGGGCCAGGGTGATCGCGGCCGTGTCGGGGAGCTCGGGCATGCGCTCCCGACGCCAGCCGGCGATGTCCGGCACGACTCTGTCTGGACCTGGTCCCAGGTGAAGCTCTGGCTCGTCGAGGAACACCCAACCGCCGGGTCCGCCGTGACCGCGTCTGAAGGGCGGTCCTGGTTCTTCACCCAGCACGCTCGCGGCGTTCTGGTGCCGGGGCGCTGGCCGTGGACTGACCCGAAGCTATCCACCGAGGATCTCCGCGACCTGGTCGGAAGGGACGGCTCGCCAGGCAGCCTCCACCTCAGGCCGGTTTGACTCGGGCTTCCCCTGCCGCGCGTGACCCATGGGCGAACTCTAATGTCGGAATGGCAGGGCGGTGCTGAGTGGATCAATTCAGGTTGGACTCTGTCATCACTGGCCTGCGGATCCGGCTCACTGCCGCCGTGATCCCCCAACCATCGTGCTCGAGAACTGCATCTCCCGCGAAGATGCGACGCTTGCTCTGGACCCACTGCCTCGAGAGGCGCGACGGATAGGGGACGAGTCTGCGGATCAGGTCGGCGAAGCGCGACTGCAACTCGCGCTCCCTCTGCTGCTTCAACGAGTCATAAAGGTATCCGTTGGCCAGGGAATAGACCTTCGTCTCCGCGAACGGCGAACTGTGCGCGAACAGGCTTGCGAAGCTCACGGACTCGACATCGGGCGAAGCGTCCGCGAGCGCGCTTACGGTCCAGTCCACGACGTGACGAGCGGCATCGGCGTAGATCGGGCCTGTCGGCTCGTCGGTGGCATAGGATGCCGCAGTAAGGGCCATGCCTGAGGCCTTCCACGCCGGGAGCCATCCATTCGGGCGGTTGCCACCGACCCGCATCAGGCCATCGCATGCATCCCGCGCGTTCTCCCGCGCTTCAAAGACTTCATCGATCGCAGCCTGGCCGAAGCACCACGCACGAACCGTCGCCAACAGCCACGCGGGTCGCCAGTCCTCGGGTCGCGCATGATGCCAGTTCGGCCAGACGCTCTCGGCGATCTCAGCCAGCACCAGCGAGGTATGTCGGCTCGGAATCAGCGGTACGGCGTGCTCGAGGAGCTCCTCGGCGTTGGTCGATGTGTGCCACTCGAACTGGGTGAGGAGAGGGCCGGGCAGATGGCACTCGCAGCGCTCCTCGTCGTCGTAGTCGTTGCTCATGACGCGCTCCTGTGTTGTGGGGTCGTGTAGGATAAACACACACACGCCCAGTCACAAGGCCCGTCTTCCCGGGCGCGTCAGTTCTGGTGAAGCTTGATGTAGTTGCCACAGGTGTCGTCGAAGACGGCGGTGGTCCCGTACTCGTCGGTCTTCGGCTCCTCGGAGAACCTCACGCCGTGCGAGGAGAGGCGCTCGTATTCGGCCCGGACGTTGTCCACGCCCATCACGATCACGGGGATTCCCGACTTGTAGAGGCCTTCCTTGTAGTCGCGGGCGATCGGGTTGTCGCTGGGCTCGAGCAGCAGCGCGAGATCCTCCTGGCCGGGGGCGTGGACGATCGCGAGGTTCGCCTCGGGCATGAACAGGGTCTCTTTGAATCCCAGCACCTCCGTGTAGAACTTGAAGGCTGCCGCCGGGTCGTTCACGTGCACGCTCGTCATCTTGAGCTTCATGGGCGGCACGATACCCGTGGGGATGTCACGACGGGCGCGGGCTGTTCGTCGGCATGTTAAAGGACCGCCCGAATGGCTCGACACACCGCGACTGGACCCAAGCTGCTGCTGGCCGACCCGAAGGGGACGGTGGTGGAGCACCCGTACCTGCTTGCCACCCTGCGCAGCGGACAGGACCTTCTCCCCGCCGATGACCGAGAGGCGATCCCGATGCCTGAAGCGGCGAAGCTCGCGCACCTGCCGGGCCGGCTGCCGGTGGGGATCAACCCGGAGTCGGGCGAGCTCGAGCTGGTTCGCGAGTTCACGGTGGGCCGGAAGACCTTCGTCCCGCACGCGGTCGGCGCGCTGCTCCCGCCGGGCTACACCCGGACCTACCTACCTGGCGAACTGAAGGCGGACGGGCCGGTGCTCCCGCAGTGGGCGTACACGGCCGCGGCCTGGAGTGAGAAGGGGCCGATCGTCTGGGCGCTCCACACGGACAAGCGGAAGCACTGGTCGCCGTCGGACTACTCGACGCCGGAGCTCAAGTCCCTGGTCGATGGGCACCAGGCGCGCTTCCCGGAGAGCCGCGTGCTGAAACAGCTCCGCACCTGCTCGCTGCTGTATCGGTGCTTCACCAGTCAGAACATCTTCTATGTGCGCGATGAAGGCGCGATTCCTGCGTCGACCATGTGCAACGCGCAGTGCGTCGGCTGCATCTCGGAGCAGCCGGCGGAGGGGCCGCCCTCGTCGCACAAGCGGATGGACGACGGTCCGACGGCCCAGGACATGGGCGAAGTCGGGCTCTACCACCTGCAGCACGCAACGGGTCGGACGATGGTCAGCTTCGGCCAGGGCTGCGAGGGTGAGCCGCTGACGCGCTGGAAGTTCATCGCGGAGGCGATCCGCTACATGCGCGAGCACACGGACCGCGGATCGATCAACATCAACACCAACGCGAGTCTCACGAAGGGCCTCGAGGCGCTCTTCGACGCGGGACTCGATTCGATCCGGGTGTCGCTCAACTCTGCGGTGAAGGAGCTCTACGAGGCCTACTACAAGCCGGTGAAGTACGGCTGGGAGGACGTGGAGGCGTCGATCGCGCTGTCGCGGAAGCGGGGGGCATACCTTGCGCTGAACCTGCTGCTCTTCCCGGGCGTCACGGACCGCGAAGGCGAGGTCGAAGCGCTCATCCAGCTCATCCGCAAGTACAAGGTCGATCAGGTCCAGACGCGATCACTCTGCATCGACCCCATCCAGTACAACGACGTCGCGGAAGGGAAGGGCGCCGGCGGTGAGCCGATCGGCGTCCGCAACATGCTGCGCGAGTTCAAGCGCGCCGCGCCCTGGCTGGTCATCGGGAACTTCGCCCGCGGCCTCGACGAGCGCTGAAAAAACGAACGGGGCTTCGGCTAAAGGGGGAAAGCCGAAGCCCCGCCGGGGTAGACCCAATGTCGACCCCTGTCACTACTGACACGGTGCCCAATTCCAAGAAGCGGGCCACCGAAGCCTCAATGTGACAGGTGGGTAAATGGGCGATCTTGCAGGGAATTGGGCGACGATCGAAGATGTCAGGAGGGTTGACAAACGAGCGGGGGTGTCGCAGGTGCGGTGGTCAGTACTGAACAGTGCTGACGGATCTGGCAGGAATTCCAGCTGCTTCAGGAGGCGTCCGAAATCAGGACGGTTGGGGCGATAGACGCGGTGTTCAGGCGCGTTACACGCCCCCGTCCGGGTCGAGGGGGGTTACTCGAGGGCGCTGGCCAGCACCTTGGAGAGGACGGCGTCCTTGGTCACGAACCCGTCGGCCCCGGCCTCGCGGCAGATGCGCCGCAGCTCCTCGGGGCTCTCGCCTGAACACAGCAGGACCTTGATCCCGCTGAACAGGCTGTTCCCCTTGATGAACCGGCACAGCTGCTCGCCGTTCACGTTCGGCATGCGCACGTCGAGCAATACGAGATCGGGACGGGTCTGCTTCTTCAGGATGATCCGGGTGGCCTTCTCCGCGCTGTCGGCGACGAAGACCTCGAAGCCGCGCGCGGTCAGCTCCCCGTGGAGCACCTGCGTCACCATCTCGCTGTCGTCCACCACCAGGATGCGCTTCTTCCGCGCGCCGGCGGTTTCGGGCGCTGCCTTCGGGGCGGGGGGCGCCGCCGTTGGCTGGGAGGGGGGCGCCTCGGTCGGAGCGAGCCCGAGGGCCTTCCGCACCTCGACCACCGTCACCTCGATGCCCCTGCCCTTGCTGATGTAGCCGTCCGCGCCGGAGTTCTTCGCGCGCTGGTCCAGCTCCGGCTCGGGCACGTCGGAGAAGAGCAAGAGCTTCGCCTTGAGCTGGCGCTGGGATTTCAGGAACTCGACGACGTCATCGCCGAACATCTCCGGCATGTTCACGTCGACGAGCACGAGATCCACGGGGCCGGCCGCGAGCGCCTGATCCAGGCTGGCCAGATCCGAGGCGCCCACGGCGTCGAGCCCGGCCGCCCGCAGGGCAGACACGGAGACGTTGAGGAGGATTTCGCTGTCGTCGATGACGATGACCCGGTGTGGCATCGGGCAGGCATCTTACTCAAGCTGAGCCAACTAGCAGCCGTTTCTTGACGTCACCCTCCGGACATTTCGATACTCAGGGTCCTTGAACTCTTCCCCGTTGCGAAGGGCGCTCGATTCGGCGCCCGAAAAACCGACCCAGACAGAGGTCATTCCGGAGCGCGAGCTGTTCTGCTTCCGGGTGGCGAACCTGCGTCTGGCCTTCCCCGCGGTGAACGTCCGCGAGGTGATCCGGCCGTCGCCGATGACGCCTCTCCCTCGTACACCGGCCTTCCTGATGGGCGTGTGTGGACACCGGGGCGAGGTCCTGCCGACGATCGATGTGCTCCGATTCCTCGCCCGCGGTGAGATGGTGGTGGGACATCGCTCGCGCCTGCTCATCGGGATTTCGGGCACGTACGTCGCAGCGTTCCTGGCCGATGGAGTGGTCGGTCTCCAGCGGGTGCAGGTGGAGCAGATCCTCCCGGCGCCGCTCAGCGGGGACGCCTCCTACGAGTACCTCGACGGCGTCGTCCAGCAACCTGAAGGCGCGCTGCACGTGGTCAATGTGCCGCGCCTGCTCCAGGCGATCCGCCAGAGGGTGGTGTCGCGATGATCGCGGCCGTTGTCGCTTCGGAGTCACCGGTCGAGCTGCTGGTGTTCCACGTCGCCGGACGGACCTTCGCGGCGGACGCCTCGCTCGTGCGCCGCATTGCCCGCGCGGGTCATGCCTCCCGCCTCAGCGACGCGCTGGGAATGCCTGGCAAGGGCGACCGCGCGCTGGTCGTCCTCGACGAGTCCGGGCAGGAGCTGGAGATCTGCATCGACGAGGTCGTCGGGATCCAGTCGGTCCCTGTCGCGCAGCTCCGCCGTGTTCCCTCCGCTGCCGGTTCGCCGCGCGGCGTCCTTGGTTTCTGGCTCGACGGGGCCCGCCCCGTCGTGCTCGTTGATTTGACGCAGTGTCTCGATCTCCCAGGAGGAGAGTAGTCCGATGGCCACCGACACCACTCCACAGAAGCCCGCTCCCCGCCGCCGGGCGGCAAAGGCCGCCGCGCCGAAGAGCGAGGCCTCTTCTCCCATCCTCGCCGCGCTGAAGGCCGCGCTCGATGGCAACCTGGCCACCCGCGTCGAGCTCGAGGCCCTCTCCGGCGACGAGGCGGAGCTGGCCGGCGTGCTCAACCAGTTCCTCATCCGCGTCGAGGAGAGCGACCATCGCAAGCGGGTCGCGACCCAGGAGACCGACCGCGCGGTCGAGTCGCTCATAGCGCTGGTGCGCTCCGGCGATCTGGCGCACTGGAGCAGCAGCACCGACGACAAGCAGCTCGGGCCCCTGCTCGAGAGCTTCGGGTTGGTGATCGACACGCTGCGCACCTTCGTCCGCGAGATCAACGAGGCCGCGCTGCGGCTGTCCTCGTCTGCGAACCAGGTGCTGGCTGCGTCGACCCAGCACGAGACGAGCGCCACCGAGCAGGCCGCCGCCATCCACGAGACCACCGCCACGATGGAGGAGCTCAAGCACGCGTCGGCGCAGATCGCCGAGAACGCCGGCGCGGTGGCCCGGGTGGCGGAAGAGACGTTGGGCGCTGCCCGTGCGGGCCGCGGCGCCATCGGCGAGTTCATCCAGGCGATGCAGCAGATCCGCCGCGATGGCGCGGCGGTGGCAGACTCGATTGGACGGCTCTCCAAGCGGGTCGAGCGCATCGGCACGGTGGTCGAGGTGATCGACGAGATCGCCGACCGAACCGACCTGCTCGCGCTGAATGCAGCGCTGGAGGGTTCCCGCGCCGGTGAGGCGGGCAAGGGCTTCTCGATCGTCGCGGCGGAGATGCGCCGGCTGGCGGAGAACGTCTTCGACTCCACCAAGGAGATCAAGAACCTCATCAGCGAGATCCGCGAATCCACGGCCGCCGCGGCCACCGCGGCCGAGGCGTCGCGCACCGGCACCGAGGCGGGCGAGAAGCTCGGCAGCGTCGCCGCACAGTCGGTCGAGGGCATCCTCGCCGGCGTGCAGGAGACCTCGGATGCGGCGCGGGTGATCAACCTGGCGACCCAGCAGCAGCGGACCGCGACCGAGCAGGTCGTCGCGTCGATGGCCGAGATCGAGGACGTGACGCGTCAGACGACGCAGGCCTCGAAGCAGTCGACCGGCGCGGCTTCCGAGCTCACCGGCCTGGCGGCGCGGCTCGCGGAGCTCATTCGACGGTTCAAGGCGGACTAGCGTCGCGTGGACCTCGAACAACTCAAGAAGTCCTTCCTGAAGAAATTCCAGGAGGACACTTCGGACCGGCTCCAGAAGATCCAGCTCGGCGTGCTGGATCTGGAGAAGCCGGATGCGGAGCAGGCTGCGGACGCGGTCGCGCGCGAGCTCCACACGATGAAGGGCGAGGCCCGCATCCTGGGGCTCGCCGCCATCGGTCAGCTCGCCCACGCCGCCGAAGACCTGCTCAAGGTCGCGCGGGAAGGGAAGGTGTCCGCGCGCATCGCCACGGATCTGCTCCTCCGGTCCTGTGACGCCGTACAGGATCTCATCGACGATCCCGAAAGCGCGAAGACCGGAACCTCGGCCGCCGAGGAGATGTGTCTGCGACTGGCCGAGGCGTCCGGGTACGACGTGCCGGCGCTCAAGCCGGGCGCGCCCGGGATCCAGGCGCCGAAGCCGACCGCTGCCGTCGCAGCGCCCGCGGTGAAGCCAGCGTCTGCGCGGCCCGAGCCTGTAC
>JBAWAM010000962.1:0-2375 GCA_049589315.1 Myxococcaceae bacterium | reverse complement strand
ACGGGTGAATGGGACGAGGCCATCGCCGAGTACACCCGCGCGCTCCAGCACGAATCCAGCAACCCCGTGGCGAAGCACTGGCTGGCCATGTCCCTCACGCAGCGGGCCCGGGTGCTGGCGCGGCGCGAGCAACTCGGCGACGCCGCGCGCGATCTCCGCCGGGCGTTCGATCTCGAGCGAACCGCCCCGGTGGCCCGTTCGCTGGGGTCGGTGCTGATGACCCAGAAGGCCTGGGCCGAAGCCGTGGACGTCCTCTCCCAGGCCGTCAAGCTGTCCGGCGCCTCCTGGCAGGAGCACATGCTCCACGGCTACGCGCTGCTCGGCGACGGCAAGCCCTCCGAGGCGGTGGCGGCCTTCGAAACCGCCGCCCGCATGACCCAGGACCGGGTCCAGGTTTCGGACATCTATGCCGGCTGGGCGCTGGCCAAGCTGGAGCTCGGAGAGTTCGACACTGCAGTGGCCCGGCTGATGGAGCCGAGCTTCTCGAAGACCACCGGCACGGTGACCCGGGACAACCTCCCGATCGCGCTGCTGCGCCGGGCGCTGAACGCGGTGGAGAGCGGAGAGCTGGAACGGGCGACGAAGGACCTCGAGGCGGTGGACGCGATGAAGAACGTCCCGCCCGAGACCGAGCGGCTCGCGCTCTACACCCGCGCCCTGATCGAGATCGAGCAGGGCCGGTTCCCTGCCGCGCAGACGAAGCTGCGCCGGGCGCTGGCGGGCAAGGCGCGGGACTGGGAGCGGGCCAGCACCCAGCTCCTGACCCAGGCCTGGGCCGAGTACCGCTCCGACGACCTCAAGTCGGCGAACAGGCTGCTCGGCCAGGCGCGCAAACGCACCGAGCCCGAGCAGGGACAATTCGTCACCCGGCTGGACCGCGCCCTCACCCACCGCGAAGGAGAGCTCGCCTACGCGCGCGGCGCCCTCCCCCAGGCGGAGAAGGCCTTCAAGTCGGCGCTGGCGGACGATCCGCTCAACAGTCAGCTCCTCCACAACATGGCCTGCGTGCAGTACCGCCGCGGCAAGCACGTCCCCGCGACGGAGACCTGGACCAACGTGTCGGCGGCGGTTCCGCAGTCGTGGGTGAACCTGGGCATCGACGCGCAGGTGCGCCGGAAGGACATGGAAGAGGCGGTGTCGATGTACGCGAAGTACGCCACCTCCGGGCAGCCCGGCGCGGCCACGGTCCGCGACTGGAAGCAGCGGCTCCAGGCCATCTACGGGATTCGCGAGCCGAACGCGGCTCAGGTGGCGGAGGATCAGCCATGAGGTACTCGATGCGGATGAAGAACGTGGTCCTTGCGGCAGCGCTCCTGCTCCCATTCGCCGCGTCGGCGAAGGACGCGGTGACGCTGGGCGTGTTCCTGCCCACCACCATGAATGACGGGCAGGCGCGGTTCGAGGCGAGTGAGCAGCTCGGCGCGGCGCTGGAGAAGAGCCTCGGCCAGAAGGTCATCGTCCGGAACTTCGGGCGGTGGGAGGACTTCTCGAAGGCGGCGAAGGGCCAACTCGACGTGGCGGTGGTCGATGCGTGGGCGGCCGTGCAGCTCTCCGGAAACGTCACGCCGGTCGCGCTCGGCGCGGTGGACGGCGACACCTGGCAGCGCTGGGCGGTGGTGACTCGCGGCCGGACCCTGGTGAAGGATCTCGACGGCAAGCGCCTCGCCGTTCCCCGCGGCGTGAAGTCGCTGGACCCGAAGTTCGTGTCCAACGTGATCTTCGCCGGCGACCTCCGGGCGGACCGCCACTTCAAGTTCGTCCCGGTGCCGACCGCGGAGTCCGCGCTCGCCGCGCTGGAGACGAAGAGCGCGGACGCCGCGCTGGTCCCGGCGCAGCACGTGCCGAAGGGCGCGCACGTGAGCTATCGCTCCGCGAAGCTGCTCGGGGTGGTGGTGCTGGACCTGAAGAAGGGCGGCGAGGACCTGCGGCCCGCGTTCACCGCGCTGGAGAAGGTCGGCCCGTTCGACAGGTTCGTGGCGCCGGACGAGAACGAGCTGAACGCTCTCAAAAAGCTGCTGACGAAGGGGCCGCCGGCCAGGACCCCGGTCCTCGCGTCCCATCCGATGGTGCGGGCCGACGCGGACGGCCTGGTGGACATGAAGCAGGTCGGGCTGGTGCTGCCGTCGTTCCTCGAGTACGTGCACGCGCCCACCGAGACGCCGGACGACTGAGCCAGGTGCGGGGCCGCGGTCGGGTCAGCCTTCGCCCACCGCGGTCTCGAACTCCACCCCGTTGCCCCCGCGGTCGATCGAGCGCTCGAGCGCGGTCTGGGCGTCGCGCACCAGGTCGGCGAAGGAGAACTCGCGCCCGGGCGCGGTCGCCGCGGACACGCCGACCGAGACGGTCGGGTGGAGGGTCTGCGCGTCGTGCTGCAG
>JBAWAM010000961.1:0-5672 GCA_049589315.1 Myxococcaceae bacterium | reverse complement strand
AGTCGACCGTCGGAGCGACGCCCACCGCGTCGGCGACCTGGGTCCCCGACGTGCCGGAAGCGGGGGAGTACAACGTCTACGTCTCGTACACCCAGTTCATCCATCGGGTGCCCGACGCGCACTTCGTGGTGCGGCACGCGGGAGGGGAGGCGCACTTCCGGATCAATCAGCGCCGGCATGGGAGCACGTGGGTGTTCCTGGGAAGGTTCCACTTCCGGGCAGGCGCGAATCCGGAGCGGGGCGCGGTGGTCGCGTTGAACGACTCGTCGGTGCAGGGGAACGTGTCCCTGGACGCGGTGCGCCTGGGCGGCGGGATGGGGCTTCAGGACACCCGCGGCGGGGGCACCAGTGGACGCCCGCGCTTCGAAGAGAGCGCCCGCTACCATGCGCAGTTCGCCGGCGCTCCGGAGAGCGTCTATGACAACCCCAACTATGACGACCGCACCGACGACGTGAGCGCGAGGTCGCGTTTCGTCGACTGGGAGCACGAGGAGGGCGAGGACGCGGCGTACGTGGCCTGGCACACCAACGCGTGCGGGGGCACGACGTGCAACGCGCGCGGGACCGAGACGTACGTCTACGGCACCCACCCGCCGGACGGGACGTACCAGTTCAGCGGCGTCTCCGGGAGCGACGTGCTGGCGCAGAAGGTCCACGCAGAGATGGTGAAGGACCTCCAGTCCGGCTTTGACGCGACCTGGCGGGACCGGGGGCTCAAATCGGCGTACTTCGGCGAGCTCAACCCGATTCACAATGACGAGGTCCCGGCGATCCTCATGGAGGTGGGCTTCCACCAGAACCCGACGGATGCCGAGCGGCTGAAGCAGCCGCAGTTCCGCTACACCGCTGCGCGAGGGATCGTCCAGGGCCTGATCGGATACTTCGCGGAGAAGGACGGGGTGGCTGCAGTGCTCCCGCCCGAGGCGCCGGTCCAGGTCAGCGTCCGGCACGTGTCGGAGGGCCGGGTGGAGGTGAGCTGGGTCGCGGAGGAGAGGGACTCCCTCGGCCTCGGCGGAGACGCGGCGACGTCGTTCATCGTGTACCAGAGCGACGACGGCGTGGCGTGGGACGACGGCACCGGGACGATGGCGCCCTCCTTCACCCGCCTCCTCGAGCCGGGGCAGACGCGCTACTTCCGGGTCGCGTCGGTGAATGCCGGGGGCGAGTCCTTCCCTTCAGACGTGGTCGGCGTGCGCGTCCCCACCGACGGCGTTACGCCCGTGCTGGTGGTGAATGGATTCGATCGATTGGACGCGTCGCTGGGCCGGGAGGAGGACCTCGCGACGTTCGGGTTGGGGGCGCCGCTGCGCGTGCGCCTCTCCCGGATGAATGACGGGACGTACGTCCGCCGCCATGGCCAGGCGATCTCCGCGTCCGGGATAGCGTTCGACAGCGCGACGAACGAGGCCGTGCGCAATGACCGGCTGCGCCTCGAGGACTACGCCGTGGTCGATTGGTTCGTCGGACGCGGCGGCGCGGTCACACAGCTCACCGCGGAGGAGCGAGTTCGGCTTCGCGCCCACGCAGACGCGGGCGGACGCATCCTGCTCTCCGGTTCGAGCGTGACCTCCGCGCTGGCCCACGGCGACGCAGACGAACAGGCCTTTGCAGTCCAGGTGTTGCAGGCAACGGCGACCCCCGGAGGTGGCGGCCTGGCGTTCGACGGCGTCGCAGGCGGGCTGCTGGAGGGCTTCTTCGGCGTGCAGCTCGATGATGGACTTCAGGGCAGCTACCCGACGGGGCTCACCGATGCGCTCGGCCCTGCGGGGGCGAACGCCATTGCCACCTGGTCCAATGGTTCGATCGCCGCAGTGGTGGGGGAGACCCCGGGAATTGCACTGCTCGCGTTTCCCCTTGAGGGCGTCATCTCGGACGCGTGGCGCGCGCACCTGACCGCGCGACTGCTGGGGGCGCTCGGGCTGCAGGGGACGCCTCTCGGACCGCTCCCCGAACACCCCATTACTTTTCCGCAACTCCCGGACGAGTATCCGAGCGCAGACGCGCAAGGTTGTGGTTGCACCAGTGGAGGAGGCTCCGTCTCGCTGTTCGCGTTGGCGTTGGCACTCTTTGTACTGCGTTTCGTTGACTCCCCAGTTCGCAAGGCCTAAACGGCGGGGCGTTTCGAAGTCGGTTGTTGCATACGACCAGTACAGGAGATCGACACCATGGCTACCAGGATTGCCATCAACGGGTTCGGGCGGATTGGACGTTGCGTTCTGCGCGCGGTTTTGGCCCGGAAGGAAGACTTCGAGATCGTCGCGATCAACGACCTCGACAAGCCTGCGACGCTGGCCCACCTCTTCAAGTACGACTCGGTCCACGGGACCTGGCCGGGCGAGGTGAAGGCGACGGAGAAGGGGATCGTCGCCGCGGGCAAGGAGATCGCGGTCATCGCCGAGCGCGACCCGGCGAAGCTTCCCTGGAAGGACCTGAAGGTCGACCTGGTGCTCGAGTGCACCGGCCGCTTCACCAAGAAGGAAGACGCGGCGAAGCACCTCACCGCGGGCGCGAAGAAGGTGTTGATCTCCGCGCCGGCCAAGGGCCCGGACCTCACGGTCGCCTTCGGCATCAACCAGGAGATGTACGATCCGTCGAAGCACCACATCATCTCCAACGCGTCGTGCACCACGAACTGTCTCGCCCCGATGGCGAAGGTGCTGCACGAGAACTTCGGGATCGAGCGCGGCCTGATGACGACCGTGCACAGCTACACCAACGACCAGCGAATCCTCGACCTGCCGCACGAGGACCTGCGTCGCGCCCGCGCCGCCGCGCTGTCCATGATCCCGACCAGCACCGGTGCGGCGAAGGCCGTCGGCGAGGTGCTTCCGACGCTCAAGGGCAAGATCCACGGCCTGGCCGTTCGCGTCCCGACCCCGAACGTGTCGCTCGTCGACTTCACCGTGAACCTCGCAAAGAGCACCTCCGCGGAGGAGATCAACGCCGCGTTCAAGAAGGCGTCGGAGGGTCCGCTCAAGGGCGTGCTGGAGTACTCCGAGGCGCTCACCGTCTCGATCGATCACAACGGCAATCCGCACTCATCGGTGTTCGATGCCACCAACACCCTCGTCATGGACGGCAACCTGGTGAAGGTGATGGCCTGGTACGACAACGAGTGGGGCTTCTCGAACCGCATGGTCGACGTGTCGAAGTACATCGCGTCGAAGGGCATGTAATTCAGCACCCGATCCGGGCGCGGGCGCCCGGGAACCGGAGCGAAAGTGATTCGATACATCGACGACCTGCAGCTCACCGGCAAGCGCGTGTTCATCCGGGTCGACTTCAACGTCCCCCTGGATGACAAGCGGCGCGTCACCGACGACACCCGAATCCGCGAGGCCCTCCCCACCATCCAGCGCGCTGTGAAGATGGGGGGGAAGGTGCTCCTCGCTTCGCACCTGGGGCGCCCCAAGAAGGGACCGGAGCCCAGGTATTCGCTCGAGCCGGCCGCGTCGCGGCTGGCCGAGCTGCTCGGGAAGTCCCATGAAGTGATCCTCGCCGACGACTGCATCGGCGACGGCGTGAAGAAGCAGGTCCGCGATCTCCAGGAGGGGCAGGTGCTCGTCCTGGAGAACCTCCGGTTCCATCCGGAGGAGGAGGCCAACGACGAGGAGTTCGCGCGACAGCTCGCGGAGCTGGCCGACGTCTACGTGAACGACGCGTTCGGCACCGCGCACCGCGCGCACGCTTCCACCGCGGGCATGGTCCCCTTCGTGAAGGAGAAGGCGGCCGGGCTCCTGATGCGCAAGGAGATCGAGTACCTGGGCAAGGTGGTGAAGAACCCCGACAAGCCCTTCGTGGCGATCCTCGGGGGCGCCAAGGTCTCGGACAAGATCAAGGTCATCGAGAACCTGCTGCCGAAGGTCGACGCCATGCTGATCGGCGGCGCGATGGCCTACACCTTCCTGAAGGTGCAGGGAATCGAGGTCGGCAAGAGCCGGGTCGAGGAGGACAAGCTCGACCTCGCCCGGAAGCTGCTGAGCGCGTCCGAGCGCCTTGGTAAGCCGCTGGTGCTTCCGATCGACCACGTCGTCGGGACCGAGCCGACCGAGAACAGCCCGGCGATCGAAGTCCCCGAGCGCGCCATCCCGGCGGACAAGATGGGTTTGGACATCGGTCCGAAGACCCGGGACCTGTACCGTCAGCACATCCGCAGCGCCAGGACCGTGGTGTGGAACGGGCCGATGGGGCTCTTCGAGGTGGAGAAGTTCGCCGCCGGCACGCGCGAGGTGGCGCAGGCCATGGCGTCGCTCCGGGATGCGACCACCGTGGTCGGTGGCGGCGACAGCGCCGCGGCCGTGCAGCAGATGGGGCTCGGCGACAAGATGTCGCACGTGTCGACCGGCGGCGGCGCTGCGCTCGAGTTCCTCGAAGGCAAGGAACTGCCGGGCATCAAGGCGCTGGAAACCTGATTTGCGGCAGTTGGCTGAGGAGAGCACGGAATGGTGAGCCGTAAGCCGATCGTGGCGGGCAACTGGAAGATGAACAAGACCGTCGCGGAGGCGCTCGGGCTGGTGCGGGACGTGCGCGATCTGGTGGCGAACGTGCAGGACGTGGAGGTCGTCCTGGCGCCGCCGTTCACGGCGATCGAGCCGGTGCATCGTGCCCTCGAGGAGTCGAACATCGGCGTCGCCGGGCAGAACTGCCATTGGGAGCCCTCCGGCGCCTTCACCGGAGAGATTTCGGCAGGGATGCTCAAGGAGGCCGGGTGTCGGTACGTCATCGTCGGTCACTCCGAGCGGCGCCAGTACTTCGGCGAGACCGATGAGACCGTGAACCGGCGCGCCCACGCAGTCCTGCGGGAGGGCCTGCACCCGATCATCTGCGTCGGAGAGACCCTCGCCGAGCGCGAAGCGGGGAAGACCCTCGAGGTGGTGAGCCGTCAGCTCAAGGGCGCGTTGGCCGGTTTCAACACCGGCGAGGTCCTCCGCACGGTGATCGCCTACGAGCCCGTCTGGGCGATCGGCACCGGCCGTACCGCCACCAGCGACCAGGCCCAGGAGGTCCATGCCCACATCCGGGAGAGCCTGATCGAGCTGTTCGATCGGCCCTCCGCCAACGCCGTGCGCATCCAGTATGGTGGTTCGGTCAAGGCGGACAACGCCGCAGAGATCATGTCCAAGCCGGACGTGGACGGCGCTCTGGTCGGGGGCGCCAGCCTCAAGCCGTCCGACTTCGCCGCAATCGTCCGGGCCGCGTCGTCCCGGAGTTGACACCTGGCAGCTGAGCGGGTGAATTCGCGCCCGGCCACCTGCCAGCCCGGTCGGCAGTGAAGCTCCCGTCCCCGAAGCCACCCCGGCCGGTTCGCCAGCACCCACGGCCGGGATCAAGAACGTAAGATGAAGTGTTGTCAGGTGCGGTCCACTTCCGATAGGGTTCCGCGCCTTTTCCACGAGCGAGTGCGTCAGATGCTGATCTTCATCACGGTCGTGCACGTGCTTCTGAGCGTGTTCATGATCTTCGTCATTCTTCTCCAGCCCGGTAAGGACGCCGGTATGGGCGCGGCACTCGGCGGCGGCGCAGCCACCAGCGCATTCGGTGGGCGAGGAGCGGTGACGTTCCTGAGCAAGCTGACCGCGGTCTGCGCGGCGCTGTTCTTCGTCACCTCGCTGGGCCTGTCGTTCGTCGGGCTCCGTGGGTCGGTTGCTGCCCGCATTCCGATTTCGGCTCCG
>JBAWAM010000960.1:0-5747 GCA_049589315.1 Myxococcaceae bacterium | reverse complement strand
CGCCGGCGAAGCGGTCGCCCAGGCGCTGCAGTCGGACGGGGTCCGCGTCCGGGTCGGTCGGAAGATCGCCTCGGTTCGGCGGGCGCACGACGACGGCGGACTCGTCGCAACGCTCGACGACGGAGGTGAGCTCGCGGGAGACGTGCTGCTCCTCGCCGCCGGTCGCCGGGCGAACACCGCCGAACTCGGGCTCGAGGCCTGGGGCTTCCAGCCGGGGAGGCCGGTCCCGGTGGACGAGCATCTGCGCGCCCAGGGCGTGCCCGGCGACTGGCTCTACGTCGTCGGCGACCCGAATGGCCGCGCGATGCTGACCCACATGGCGAAGTACCAGGGACGCATCGCCGGAGACCACATCCTCGGAAAGGACGTGGAGGCCTGGGCCCTCGATCGCGCCGTTCCGCGGGTGGTCTTCAGCGATCCCCAGGTCGCCTCGGTGGGACTGACCGAGGCGATGGCCCGGCAGAAGGGACTCGACATCGGCATCGCTGCTTTTCCGACCGGGGACGTCGCCGGCGCCTCCGTTCGCGGCGAAGGCGCCACCGGAACGAGCAAGCTGGTCATCGATCGCGCGAGGCAGGTGGTCGTCGGCGCGACCTTCACCGGACACGACATCTCCGAACTGCTGCACTCCGCGACGATCGCCATCGCCGGCGAGGTACCTCTCGAGCGCCTCTGGCACGCGGTGCCCTCGTTCCCCACCGTCAGCGAGGTCTGGCTTCGTCTGCTTCAGGCCTGGGGACTTTGAGAGGAGATCATGAGCAACCTGCCGATCGCGGACTACGCCCTGATCTCCGACTGCCATTCGGCGGCGCTGGTGAGCCGGCACGGCTCGGTGGACTGGCTCTGCTTTCCACGCTTCGACTCGCCCTCGGTGTTCGCGCGGTTGCTCGACGAGGAAGGCGGGCACTTCTCGATCCGCGCCGCGGGTGAGACTGCGGTGAGCCGTCGCTATCAGGACCGCACGCTGATACTGGAGACGACCTTCCGCACTCCGACCGGGACCGCCGTCCTCCTCGACGGGATGGCCGTGGGACGCAACGAGCGCGGCCACGAGCTCGGCGCCGATGCGCCCCACGCGCTGCTGCGACAGCTCCGCTGCACCGCGGGAACCGTAGAGCTGGAGCTCGAATATGCGCCGCGGCCGGAGTACGGCCTGGTGCTGCCGCTGCTCACCCCACTCCACGGGGGAATCTCGGGGCGGGGCGGCGCACACGTCCTCTTTCTCACCTCGCCCGTTCCCGTCGAGATCGATGGAAGCGTGGCCCGGGCACGACTCAGGCTCGGTGCCGGTGACGCCATGGGATTCGCCGTCGAGCACCGCACCACCGATCAGCCTTCGGCGCGACCGTGGAGCCAGCGCGAGATCGAGCAGCGCCTCGACGATACGGCCGAGGCCTGGCGCACCTGGTCCGACCACCACCAGGGCTACGACGGGCCGTGGAAGGAGCTGGTCCAGCAGAGCGGCGTCGTCCTCCAGGGGCTGACCTACTACCCGACCGGGGCCATCTGCGCCGCCGCCACCACCTCGCTGCCGGAGGAAGAAGGGGGCATCCGCAATTGGGACTACCGCTTCACCTGGGTCCGCGATGCGAGCCTGACGCTCGACGCGCTGTGGATCGCCGCCTGCCCGGACGAGGCCCACAGGTACTTCGACTTCCTCACCGGGGCCGCGCTGACGCAGATCCGCCGGGGCGCCGATCTTCAGATCATGTTCGGGATCGGCGGCGAGCACGATCTCAGCGAGAGGGAGCTGCCCCACCTCTCGGGCTGGCGTAACAGCAGGCCCGTGCGGATCGGCAACGGGGCCTGGAGCCAGCGACAGCTCGACGTCTACGGAGAGCTGATGGGCGCGGTCGATCGCCTCCGGGAGCAGCTCCGCAACCTCGACCCCACCACCCGTCACTTCCTCGTCGAGGTCGTGGAGACCGCGGGCCGGCGCTGGACCGAGAAGGACCAGGGCATCTGGGAGGTGCGCGGCCCACCCCGCGACTTCCTCTACTCCAAGCTGATGTGCTGGGTCGCGCTCCACCGGGGGATCATGCTCGCGGACCTCCTGGAGGCCCGGGAGCGCGTCGAGGGTTGGCGCGAGCGACGGGAGCAGATCCGCACCGCGATCCTGGAGCGCGGCTGGAGCGACAGGGCGCAGGCCTTCACCCAGACCTTCGGCTCGGACGATCTGGACGCCTCGAACCTGATGCTGCCGATCGTCGGCTTCCTCCCGGGTGACGACCCGCGGATGGTCGCTACCATCGACGCCATCGCCTCGAGGCTGACGGACGAGCACGGCCTCGTCTACCGCTACCGGGCCGATGACGGGCTGGAGGGCGAGGAGGGCACCTTCCTCCTCTGCACCTTCTGGCTCGCCCAGGCCCAGGCACTCGCGGGCCAGCTCGAGCGCGCCACCGCGACCTTCTCCCGAGCCGCGGGCTACGCCAACGACCTCGGGCTGCTCGCCGAAGAGGTCGACCCGCGCAACCGCGAGTTCCTCGGCAACTTCCCCCAGGCCTTCAGCCACATCGGCTTGATCAACGCCGCCTGGACCATCTCCCAGGCCCTCGAGCATCGCCGCGCGCCGGGCGAAATCCGACCCGAAGTTCTGAGTCCCATGGAGGAGCGATGAAAGCGATCACCGTGTTTCCGGGAAAGCGGCATACCGCCCACGTGGATGACGTGCCCAAACCCCGCCTCGAGGACGTTCCTGAAGGCCGGGGAGTGCTGGTGAAGGTGCTGCGGGTCGGACTCGACGGCACGGACAGGGACATCGACGAAGGTGAGTACGGCGCGGCGCCGCCGGGATTCGACTATCTGGTTCTCGGCCACGAGAGCTTCGGCGTGGTGGAGGAGGTGGGACCGAACGTCACCGAGCTCGCCCCGGGAGACTTCGTGGTGGCGATGGTGCGGCGGCCAGGACACAGCATCTACGACACCGTCGGGTTGCAGGACATGACCACCGATGACGAGTACCACGAGCGGGGAATCAGCCTGCTCCATGGCTTCCTCACCGAGTACTACGTCGATGCGGCCGACTTCCTGATCAAGATCCCGCAGGGGCTCAAGGAGGTGGCGGTCCTGCTCGAGCCGGTGAGCGTGGTCGAGAAGGGGATCCTCCAGGCCTGGGAGATCCAACGGCGCCTGAAGGTGTGGAAGCCCGCGCGCGCCGCCGTCCTCGGCGTCGGGCCGCTGGGCCTCATCGCCACGCTGGCCCTGCGGCTGCGAGGGCTCGAGGTCACCGCCTTCGGGCGGGAGCCGGCGCCCTATCTCAAGTCGGAGCTCGTGGAGGCGCTCGGCGCCCGCTACGTCAGCACGCGGGAGCAGTCGCTCATCGAGATCGCCTCATCGCAGGGGCCGTTCGATCTGATCTTCGAGGCAAGCGGCTTCTCGCCGCTCGTGTTCGAGGCGATGGAGGCGCTGGGAAAGAACGGGGTGCTCGTCCTCGCCAGCGTCACCGGCGGCGACCGGATGATCCAGGTGCCCGCCGACAAGGTGAACCAGGGCTTCGTGCTCGGGAACAAGGTGATGGTCGGCACGGTGAACGCCAGCCGCGAGGCCTTCGAAGCCGGCGTTGCCGACCTGGCCAGGGCCGAGGCCGAGTTCCCCGGCTGGCTCGAGCGGCTCTTCACCCGTCGGGTGGAGGGGCTGGACCGGTGTCCCCAGGAGCTGCGCCTGCTCGAGCGCGCGCCCGGATCGATCAAGACCTGGGTGGAGATCGCGCCGCTTTCGTGAGGCGGACGCTGGAGCTGATCCAGCGGTGATCAGGCGAGGCGGGTCCCCGGGTAGCCGCAGCGGAAGATGCAGCGTTTGTCCGGGGTGTGGTGGAGCTTGGCGCAGATCACCTTGCCGCCGATGCGCCTGTGGACCTCCGCGGCGAGCAGCATGCCCACCGGCGGTGCCACGAAGTAGAGCCAGAGCTGGGCGAACAGCTGCCCCGGCAACGCCGAGGCGAAGCTGCGCGCCGGGTTCATGCTCATCCCGGAAAGCGGTGCCAGGAAGGTGATGTACGTCGCCACCAGCGCGCCGACGAGGAGGCCGGTGAACCGGTGCAGGCGCGTGCTGTTCGTCGCGGTGAGCACCATCAGCATCAGCCCGAACGACATCGCCGCCTCGACGGCGAAGGCGAGGACCACGCCCATCGGCCCCGGCCGGGTGGCGATGGCGCGCACCGGCGGCTCGGTGAAGGCGTGCCCGGCGAGGAGCGAGAGCAGCAGCACGCCGGCCGATGCCCCCAGGAACTGCGCCGCGATGTAGAAGACCGCATCCCACGGCTTCACCTTCCCCAGCCAGAAGAAGGTGATCGTCACGGCAGGGTTGAGGTGGGCCCCGGACTGCTTCCCCATCGGCGAGTAGACGATGGCGATCACCGTGAGCCCCATGAGCACGCCGAAGACGAGGCGATGGAGCATCGGCTCGGGCAGCACGCCGGCGGCCGGAAACGCCAGCAGGAGGGCGTAGCTGCCCGCGGCGAGGAGTAACACCGCGAGGAGCCCCGCCTCGATCAGGTACTCCGGCCAGTGTCTTCGCAGGGAATCGAGCATGGGTCCCTGCGCAAAGCTAGGCACGCTGGGACGTCCTGCCGATGCCGCCCCTCGAGGCCAACCTCCCCACCCCAAATCCATCGCCAGCCAGGGCACTTCGCGTCAGCGTCACAGCTCCCGCTTGTTCGCCTTATCGACAACGTCACCGGAACCTTGACCGGTCTGGCCTGGTGTCCGTGGCGACCGAGTAGGGCCCCGGTCAGGGGAGGTCGACGATGGCGAAGCCATTGTCGAGCTTCTCCTCATCCATTGCGAACAGCAGAGATCCGGTCGGGTGGGCGTTCCAGTCCGCGAGCAGTCGCCCACTTCGGGCCGGGGCCAGACCGTAGACCTGCGGCTGGAGAGATTCGTCCCAGGACACCTTCGGATGGGACTCGAAGGTGGTGCAGCAGCCCGTGACGGGCTGCAGGGCGTGGGCGCTGTAAACGGTGACGCTCGATGGGACGGTCCGCTCCGAAACCTCGGTCCAGCCCGGCCCCTTGCGAACGGGCTGTTTCGGCAGCGCTGCGAGCCCGGGCCTGGTCGGCCCGAGCTCGCAGCCGTCCAAGGTCGGGGTGCACGCTGCCCTGACTGCGCGAAGCACGGAGCGGTCGTCGAACGGCCCCGACATTTCATTCCCAGTGACGAGCCACCAACATCCCGGGTGAGCCAGGTAGATCCGCAGCCCCAACTCGGCCGGCGGCACGCGCTCTCCCAGCCATATCCAGCGCTCGTTCAACTGCATGACGTTCTCCGCTGACGCCCTGAAGCTACTCGCAGCTCGGGCGAGCGTCGAACTGGGGGACGTTGCAGAAGGTCGCGGACACGGAGCCTTCGATCCTGTCGAGCTGTGATCCGATGCTGACGTACGCGTCCTCACCGCTGCTCCGCCCGCGTAACACCTCCATCCGTGCGCTCCCCCGCGTCGCTGCGCACTGCTGCATTCACCAGCAGCACCCAAGCCGAGCCGAGCAACTCCTCGCACTCGGTTAGTGCTCGAACGCACCGGCCCTCGTCCACCCGCGGCACGAGCATTTCGTACAGCCGGATCGCGGGCGTCTCAGTCACACCAGACGATGAGGCCCAGCTTGTCCCGCGCCAGCCCGGCGATGAACTCTCGCAATTCCTCGTAGTGGGGGATCACGTACTCTTGCTCGCCCGCCGAATCTTCGGGATTCACCCCGTAGATCTCCCCGGAGCGCATCTCCTCTGCATCCCAGCCCTGCATGAGTTGTT
>JBAWAM010000959.1:0-2639 GCA_049589315.1 Myxococcaceae bacterium | reverse complement strand
GCTCCCAGTCGACGAAACGCGACCTCGCGCTCACGTCGTCGGTGCGGTCGTCATAGTTGGGGTTGTCATAGACGCTCTCCGGAGCGCCGGCGAACTGCGCATGGTAGCGGGCGCTCTCCTCGAAGCGCGGGCGTCCACTGGTGCCCCCGCCGCGGGTGTCCTGAAGCCCCATCCCGCCGCCCAGGCGCACCGCGTCCAGGGACACGTTCCCCTGCACCGTCGAGTCGTTCAACGCGACCACCGCGCCCCGCTCCGGACTCGCGCCTGCCCGGAAGTGGAACCTTCCCAGGAACACCCACGTGCTCCCATGCCGGCGCTGATTGATCCGGAAGTGCGCCTCCCCTCCCGCGTGTCGCACCACGAAGTGCGCGTCGGGCACCCGATGGGTGAACTGGGTGTACGAGACGTAGACGTTGTACTCCCCCGCTTCCGGCACGTCGGGGACCCAGGTCGCCGACGCGGTGGGCGTCGCTCCGACGGTCGACTCCATCAGGCGATTGCGACCGAGCTCGAACGGATTCACCCCGTTCGTCAGTGGAAGCGCCGGCGCGCCATAGGCTGCATCCGACGAGTCGCTGAACGCCGCCGGGTCGCCGCTCTCGGAGTAGCCCGGCGCAGCGTCGTCGACAATCACCAGGTTCGGGTTGGTGTCGAACTCGCGGACGGGAACGACCGTCGCGCCGGCATTCAGCAGCAGCGGGATGAGGTACTGCGAGGCGACCTCGGTGGAGACCAGGTCCTCCACGATGCCGTTCGTATTTCCCCGCTGGGTCGCCCACTTCGACGAGCCGTTCGCGTAGAACCCGTGCCCCGCGCCCACGTAGACGGTCTTGCCGGTCAGCGCGCCCGAGCGCAGCCGCGCGGAGGGGAGCCCGCCGGCCAGGAAGGGCGATCGGTTGCTTCTCAGGCGGACGACCCGGGGGGGCTCGCCCGCTGTGGAAAGGAGCTCTTTCGGACGACTCCGCACGGGCGGCGCCAGGTGCATTCCGGGCGGCTCCAGTCCACAGTCAGCGATTCCCTCGGCGCGGAGCTCGCCCGAGGCAAGCAGGGCAAAGGACAGGCCGAGCGCGACCCAGGTTCGCTTCTGGGGGGACGACATGCCGGCGAAGGTATAGGACATCGCCCTCCAGGGGCGATATATCGGCCCCGGTCACGTTCCAATGAAGCGCGCGCGAAAGCTCCGAGTCGAACAACGGCAACAGCTCAGCGTCCCGCCCTTCCCCAGGCTGGGACGCCCCGGATTTTTCGGCTCCGCCCGGCACGCCTGGAACGGTCTGGTGCACACGGTGGTGCACCAGCGGAACATGCAGATCCACGTCACCGCAGCGTTCCTGGTGAGCCTGGTGGGAAGTGGCATCCCGCTGGGCCTGGCCGAAAAGGTCACGATGGTGTTCTGCGTGCTCCTGGTCTTCTTCGCCGAGATCCTCAACTCGGCGCTGGAGCACCTGGTCGACCTGGCCACCCAGGAGTTCGATGACAAGGCGAAGGTGGCCAAGGATGCGGCCGCCGCGGGCGTGTTGGTGCTGGCCTTCGGGACGGTCGTGATCTTCGCGACGATCATCTTCCACAACCGGGAAACGGTCGCCGCGTTCCAGGCGGCCGTCGCGCGGCAGGTGGTCCTGGGCCTGCCCTTCACCGCCTGCGCCGCCGCCCTGATCGTGAAACGTCCGCGCCCGGCATGGGTCGACGGGGCGCTGTTCGTCACAGCGGTCGTGCTGCTCGGGCTCATCACCCGGGAGACCTACAGCGCGGTGTTCACCGCCATGACGGTCGGTCTGCTCGTGCTGACGGGCGCGGTGGCGGTCCGTCGTCATCGGGCGGAATCAGCCGCCCAGAAATGAAGAAGCCCGGCATCGCCGGGCTCTACACCTGCCCTGGCACGCGCCGGCCCCGGAGCCTGTCCGGAACCTCGCCATGCCGGGCACCGCCTATTGTAGTCAGCGGCGAGATCAGGCGCGAGGTGGCTCGCGGTCTGTCGCGGTCGCCTCCAACCGGACCTTGTCGGCTTCCCGAATCTCGGAGGTGACGAGATCGAGCAGTTCCGTGGCGATTCCGATGACCTGGTTGGAGTTGTAGCCGCTGGTGCGAAGCTGGTTGAAGAACGTGCGAGCCAGAATCTTCGTGCCCTGCTTGTTCGTGCTCATTCCGAAACTCTCCGATGGTTATCTGATCGCGTACTGCGCGGACGTTGCCGCCTGCCATGACCATGCCAGATACGCCTGCGCAATAAATGCGCAACGATTTCCGCAGGTTGAACCAACACACCTGCCTGCCTGCCCTTCTGACCAATGCGTAGTCCGCTTCGCACGCATCCAGAGAACAGGCGGTTTCATGAAGGTGGTGTATAGGGGCTTTCGCACCATGGCCTATCGCGTAAACAACATCCCCCTCTGGCTGGATGAGCCCGAGACGCTGCTCGGCGAGCGAGCGGCGGAGAAGCTGGGCGTCACGGCCTCCGACCTGGCGAGCGTCCGGGTGATCCGCGCTGTACTGGACGCGCGCAAGAAGGGCAGCCCGCGCTACATCCACACACTGGAGGTGGAGTTCGCGCCGGGGCGCAAGCCGGTGCGCATTCCTCCCGACGTGTCGGAGGCCGAGCCGCCTCCGTCCCCTCCGGAGCGGGTCCGCCCACCGGAGAA
>JBAWAM010000958.1:0-10221 GCA_049589315.1 Myxococcaceae bacterium | reverse complement strand
CGCGACGTGTATCGGTCGCGAGGGCTGGAGCGGTACGAGATCTCCAACTACGCGAAGCCCGGCTACCACTCGCGGCACAACGCGCTGTACTGGACCGGCGGCGAATACCTGGCGCTCGGCACCGGCGCGACCGGCTTCGTTCGTACCCGCGCGGACCGGGGCCTGCGCTTCACCAACCACCGCAGCGCCGAGCGTTACCTCGCCGCGGTGGAGCAGGGCGAGCTTCCGGAGGCCCAGCGCGAGGAGCTCGGGCCGGAGGAGCTGATGGAGGAGCGCATCGCCATGGGCCTGCGGCTCGGGAGCGGCGTGGACATCGCGGCGGTGTGCGAGCAGTTCGGCGTCGACCCTCGTGATCGCCTGGGCAAGGCGAAGCTCTTCGAGGACCGCGGCTACATGCGGCGGATCGGAACCCGCTGGGCGCTCACCGACGAAGGCGCCGACGTCCACAGCGCGATCAGCGCGCGGCTGATGTAGGGGACAGGCTGCTTTCAGGTCCAGAGTGACCAGCGCCCGGTCGTCAGCACGACCATCGCGATCAGCCCGTTGGTCACCACGTGCGCGATCACCGCATCCGACAGGCGGCCACGCGCCCAGGCCGCGCCGGCATAGGCGACTCCGGCGATGGCTCCGGCGAACCAGCGGTCGTGCAGGGCGCCGAACGCGATCGAGGACACGACCACCGCAACGGCGCTCACGTGCCGGTAGGACACGGAGGTGAAGTCGGCGGACACCACCCGACGCAGCAGGAAGCCGCGGAAGGCGAGCTCCTCGACGATGGGGACGACGACCACCGACCCCAGCAGCCGCGTCGCCACCCACACCGCCAGGAGTCCTTGAGGCCAGAGGTCGAGCTGCTGCTGAATGGCCGCGCTGGCATCGGCCGGGGACCGATCGAGCGCCATCCACAGCACGAATACGAGCACGCCGGCGCCGGGGCCGATCCAGGACCACGACATGGGCTCCGCGCGGCGCCACACGTCGCGGCAGATCCAGAACGCGAGGCCTGCGGCTCCCAGCCGAACGAGCTCGAACCGGTCGAGCCCTCCGTCCGACGCGAGCCCCGTCACGAGCGCACCGGCGACGAGGGCGAGCAGCGGCAGCAGATACGCCGCCGTGGGGTTCTCACGTGCCTCCCCTGCGTCCGGGGCGCGTTGGAAGATCGGCACGCGTCGCGCGATCCAGGTGATGCCGAGGGCCACGCCGCAGAACAGGAGCCAGCCCGCCTTGGAATGGAATCCACCCATCGCGACCTCGGCGGAGCCGAAGGTCCCGACGTAGATGAGCGACGCGATCCGCAGCACGTTGGTCGTGAACGCGGCCGCTACCGCAAGCAGCGGCAAGAGCAGCGCGTGGGGAAAGCGCAGGGTGCGGCGGAAGCTCCACAGGTATGCGCCGAGCAGGACCGCGACCAGGCCCATGCCCTCGTAGCCCGAGCAGATCGGCGCGACGGTGACGTAGAACCGCGAAGTGCCGACCTGGAGTTGCTCGAGATCGAAGACCAGGTCGCCCGAGAAGAGCCCCACGAGCGCGGCGACCGGCTGGAGCGTCCAGCGAGACAGGGGCTCCCAGAGTCCATCCGCGGTGGAGCGCCCGGCGAGCCACGCAGCGACGCCGACGATCGACCCCAGCGCGATCGGCCCGGCGGCGTGGCGGACAAACGCGACGATCCGGTCGCGTGAGAAAGCGAAGGCGGCGAGCAGTCCGACCGGGAGTGCGCCGAGTCCTCCCCAGGCCAGGGCAATTCCGAGGGGAGTAGCCCCCGACGCCGCTACCAGCGCCCGGAGCCGGAAAGAGGCGACGAGAAACGCGCCGTACGCGAGGAGATGGCTCCCCGCGAGGATCGCGTTCGAAGCGCGGGTGGGCGCCTCGATTCTCTCGGGAGAAGTGGGCGCGCCGTCGCTCGCCGAGGAGCGCAGGATGAAGAACGCCACGCCGACGATGAGGGGCATCGGGGCGAGGTCGCCGAGTCCATCCAGGTCCGGAACGAGCTCGACCGCGTCGAAGAGCACGCTGAAGAGCAGGTACTCGAGGGCCAGCGCCGCCGCGGCGAGGACCCCACGCTGCTTCATCAAGCCTTCTGCGAGCGGCGGCGACCCAGGATCACGAACACGCCGCCGATGAGCAGCACCGCGGCGCTCGCGGCGACAGAGGTGTCGAGCTCCGGCACATTGTGGCCGTGCTGGCCGTGTCCGTTGCCGCGGTCCCGCTCGTGGCCCTGGCCGCGGTTCTGCCCCTGGTCATGCCCACGGTCGCGGTCGGCCCAGGCCGGAGCCGTCGACAGCGTGAACAGCAGCGGAACGGCGAGAGCGGCAGAACGAATGAACGAACGGAACATGGGACCCCCCCGGAAAGGGAATTGCGCCTGATAGCCTACATTATCGCATAGTCCAGGCCTCTGTTGTGCGTGTGCTGGCGCTTTTTTTGATCCTGAACGGAATTGAACTGTCAGCGACCGGACAGAAGCCGGTCCACCAGTGCGACGTACTGCTGCATGGCGGCGTCGCGGCCCAGGCCCTTGCGGCCGGCCCACGCGTCGAACTTGGCGCGCCCCTTCAGGTCGAGGAGGCCGGGGCGCTTTCCCTGAACGTCGCCCTCGGTGGCTTGTTTGAACAACGAGTACAGCTCGAGCAGCGTTTCGTTCGAGGGGCGCTGCGAGAGCGTCTTCACCCGTTCCTGCGCCGACTTGAAGTCATCCTGAAGGGCCATAGGGGGGGCACGTTATGACATGCTCCTGAGGCGATGAAGCCGGGCCTGTACCTCGTTCACAAACCCGTCGGGCCGACGAGCTTCTCGATCGTCCGCGAGTTCCAACAGGAGGCCGAGGTCTCCGGTGGGCGTCGGTTGGCCATCTGTCACGGCGGGACCCTCGATCCCTTCGCGGAGGGATTGCTCCTCGTGCTGGTCGGGCAGGCGACGCGGTTGTTCGACCACCTGCACGCAATCCCCAAGGTCTACGAGGCGGAGCTCGCCTGGGGGCGCGAGACGGACAACGGCGATCCGGGCGGTCGCGTGATCGCGGAAGGCGACCCGTCGACGCTCACGCCCGGGGCGATCGAGCAGCAGGCGTCGACCTTCCTCGGCTGGAGCGATCAGGTTCCACCGGCGACGAGCGCGAAGAAGATCGAGGGCGAGCCCGCATACCGGAAGGTCCACCGGGGAGAGACGGTCGAGCTTCCGCCGTCGCGCGTGTACCTTCACGCGCTGCGCTGGATCGATCACACGCTCCCGACGCGCAGCCGGGTCGAGCTGACGTGCCGGGGTGGCTACTACGTCCGCGCGTTCGCCCGCGACCTCGGGCGTCGCCTCGGGTGCCCGGCGCACCTCTCCGCCCTTCGGCGGACCGCGATCGGCCCGTGGTCGGACCCGGGGCCTGGCAGGCGCGTGCACGTCGGCGGAGCGGAGCTGTTGCCGTGGTTGCCCTCCCGCGGTTTGACCGACCAGGACCTGGGTGCGCTCCGAAAGGGTGAGTCGATTCCGCGCGGGCGGGTGGAGCCGCCTGCCTGGCCACTTCCGGCGGCCTTCCTTCCGGGGGAGCCCGATCAGGAGAGGGTCCGGGCCTTCCATCGGGACCGCCTTTCCGCGCTGCTGCGCCCGGCCGAGGGGGGCTTCGCGCTGGAGTTGGAGCTCAGGGGAGGTCTTTGACGCCGCTCGCATCGGGCCCGCGGGCGCGGTAGACACGAGCCAACATCCCTGGAGACGTCTTGAGAACGACCGCGCTATTTGCTGCCGCCCTGTTCCTCCTCTCGGCCTGCGCCACCACGCCGGGTCGCCCGGTCCGAGGCGAGCCGCTCACGTCCGAAGCGAAGGCCATGCTGGCG
Organism: Myxococcaceae bacterium; assembly: GCA_049589315.1. GTDB lineage: Bacteria > Myxococcota > Myxococcia > Myxococcales > Myxococcaceae > JBAWAM01. The sequence continues at coordinate 6,403 of JBAWAM010000958.1, read as the reverse complement.
CGCGCGCTCGCGGACCCGCAGTCCAACGGCGCAGTGGTCGACGTCGCGGCGTTCGAGGAGGTGGGCCTGGGCAGTCGGGACGACGCGCTGAAGAGCACGATGGCGGTCATCGAGGCGGCGTTGCCTTTCGTGGTCTCGGAGGCCGACGAAGAGGATCGCGCCGCCGCCGCGCGCTTCACCATCGCGACCGCGGTCCTGCGCGAGTGGGCGGAGTGGCCCAACGTCCGGGGCATGGCGTTCAAGGTGGGGCGGCTCGACGGCGAGAACCCCGTGGCCGACTCGGTGATCGTGCTCGCGCTCGCCCAGGGCGAGGAGAAGAACCGCGAGCTGCTGACCGGGATCATCGCGCTCGGGCGGACGATCGCTGGACAGGACGGGAGCCACACGCTCGAGATCCGGTCGGGAGACGCGTGCATCGTGTCGCCGGACGATCCGCCGCTCTGTGTCCGCTCCGGCAACGGCTTCGTGCTGATGGGCACACCAGAGGCGATGCAGGCCTATGCGCAGTCCCCGGCCCCGACGGTCGAGGACGCCGCGGTCCCGGTGCTCCTGCGCGCACGGGCGAGCATGCCGGGGCAGGGCGCCGCGGAGTTGGTGATTGCCGGGCGCGATGCCGTCGCGCTGCAGGCGAACCTCCAGGCGACCTCGCCGGTGCTGCTGGCGAAGGCAGAGCAGACCGTGCAAGAGCTCCTCCAGCAGTACGACGTCCGGCGGCAGAAGCAGCGCGCCGCGATCGAGGTCGCGCTGGCGGAGATGAAGCGCGAGCTCGCCACGGATGCACAGGCGCCCGCGTCCATGAAGAGCTCGGTGGAGACGCTCACCGTCGACCGCGTGCTGGATCCGGACGGCCATTGGGCGCAGCTCCGTTCGTCGGTGAAGAGCGAGCGCGCCGCCGGGACGTATCGGTTCGCGATGACGATCCCTGCCGGTGCGGTGAAGGAGATCTCGCAGCTCGCGCAGAGCGGCGGCGCCGACGGGATCTACGCGATCGGGATGGTGTCCGCGATCGCGGTCCCCAACTTCATGAAGTTCCAGTGCCGGTCGAAGCAGTCCGAAGTGCGGGCGATCCTCAAGAGCATCTACGTTGCTCAGCGCGCCCACGCGGCCGAACGCAAGCAGTGGGGTCGCAGCTTCGCGGAGCTGGGCGTCACGCCCGAGTCGAACCACCGCTACACCTACTGCATGGGCCAGGAGTGCATCGCCTGCACGCATGAAGAGTGCGCCCCGGCGCGCACGCAGAACCCGTGCACCGGCATGAGCGGTGTCGGCCGCACCCTGGAGGATGGCTTCCAGGTCTGCGCGTTCGCCAACGTCGATGACGACGAGAAGCTGGACATCTGGCTCATCGACGACAACGGCCGGCCCGAAGCGGGCGAGAACGACTGCGAGTGATGGGGAAGCAGCGCTTCTACCTCCTGCCCGGGTTCTTCGGGTTCGCCAACCTCGGCGAGTTCGTCTACTTCGGGCACGTGCGGAACATGCTGGTCGACGAGCTTCACCGTCGCGGCATCGACGCGGAGGTGCATGTGGTGCTCTCGCATCCGACCGCCTCGATCCGGGCGCGCGCGCGGGACCTGCTGGCCACGCTCACCCGCACCGCGCTCCACGACGACGGGCCCATCCACCTGATCGGCCACTCCACGGGTGGACTGGACGCGCGCCTGTTCGTGACGCCGGGCGCCGACCTGGGCGACGTGCAGAACCTGCCGGCCCCGGAGACCTTCGTCGGGCGGGTGAAGTCGATCGTCTGCGTGGCCACGCCGAACCGGGGCACCGGGTTGTCCCCGTTCTTCACCGGCCTGATGGGCGCGAAGCTGCTCGAGCTGCTCTCGCTCTTCACCGTCTACGTCCTGCGCTTCGGCCGCATCCCGCTCAAGTACGCGTTCAGGCTGGCCAGCGTGTTCATCCGCATGGACCGTCGACTGGGGTGGAAGGACACCGTCGTCGACCAGCTCTTCGCGGATCTCCTCGCGGACTTCTCACCCGAGCGACGCACCGCGGTCTCGGCGTTCTTCAAGCAGGTGACGCTGGATCAATCCCTGGTGGCCCAGCTCGCACCGGAGGGGATGGACCTCTTCAACGCGGGCGTCGGGGATCGGCCGGGGATCCGCTACGGGAGCGTGATCACCCAGGCGCGTCCGCCTTCGCTCCGCACGAGGCTCGCCTCGGGATTCGATCCGTACGCGCAGGTGACCCAGTCGCTCTACGCCTTCCTCTACAAGCGCGTGCCGATCCGACCGCCCAACTTGAGTGAGGCCCATCGCACCGCCCTGCGTACGGGGTACGGCCTCTATCCTCGCGACACCGCCTGCGACGGCATCGTCCCGACCGCCTCGCAGCCGTGGGGCAACGTGATTGCAACGGTATGGGCCGACCACCTCGACGTCATCGGTCACTTCGACGGGCCGGGCTTCACCCCGCCGCACATCGACTGGATCCTCTCCGCCACCGGCTTCCGACGCGATCAGTTCATCGAGGTGTGGCGGAAGATCACCGACTACTGCCTCGCATGAAAGGGGACAGGCTGTCCCCGACGTCCCAGGCGAGCTGAACGGAAGTCGGAAGAATCGCGAGTTCCCACTCGCTCCCGGAAAGGCGAGCGGTATTCTCCGCGCTCCATGGTGCTGGCCCGGACAGTCAAGCCCGTCGAACGCGTGCTCGCGGCGGTCGACCCGCTCCTTTCCGCCGAAGTGCGCCGCGCGTTCGATCGGGCGAGCGCGCAGACGGCGACGCCGCTCCCGAAGGACGCCCGGTGGGTGCTCGCGGGTCATCGCGCTGCTGGGAAGAGCACGCTGCTGCCGCTGCTCGCGCAGCTCTGTGGGCGACCGGCGGTGGATCTGGACGCCGAGCTGGAGCGCGAGCGCGGTGCGCCGATTCGCGACTGGTTCGGCGCCGATCCGGCGGGCTTCCGGGCCGCGGAGCGCGCCGCGTTCTCCAGACTCCCCGCGAACGTGCTGGTCGCCGTTGGCGGAGGGTTCCTCTTCCACCACGCCGATCTGCTCGGGGACGCAGCGGTGATCCTCGTCCCGGTGTCGTTCGACACCTACCGCGAACGGCTCCTGGCAGACCGGACGCGTCCGAGGCTTCGGCCGGAACTGTCGCTCGACGAGGAGCTCCGCTGCACCTTCGAAGAACGCGAGCGCGCGCACGCAGCCGTTCGGACCGTGAGCCTGGCCGACGCGCTGGCCGCGATCGTTTCTGGAGGACGCACGTGAGCGAGCTTCAGGCAGTTCAACGGCCTCGGCGGGTGGTCACCCTGCCGCCCATGCTTCGCGGCGACGCGGCCCTGGATTTCATCTGGGACGTGAAGGCGCGCGGCGCGGAGGTGATCGAGGTCCGGACCGATCTCCACGACGCCTCGGAGCGGGTGGACCACTTCGCCTCGGTGATGGACGTGCTGGTGTCGGAGCGCGGCAAGCCCCTTCCGGAGCTCTGGCTCGCCGCGGCGACGTATGCCGACGTGGAGCTCGAGCTCGGCTCTGGGAGACCACAGGGCATCCAGCTCGTCCTCTCGCACCACGCGAAGGCGCCCATGACGACGGTGGCGGCGCGGGCGTTGTGGGACGGCGCCGAGGTACCCGCGGACGCATGGATCAAGCACGTCGAGCCAATCGACACGCCTGCGGATGGCGTGCGGTTGGTCGAGACGCAGGCCGCCCTTCGCGCGGCCTTCGGCAGCCGCGTCACCGTCCTCGGCACCGGGCGGATCGCGCTGCCCTTCCGGGCCGTGCTCGCGCAGCAGAACGCGTTCGACTACCTCGCCGTCGACCCGCGCTTCGTCGCCGCGCCGGGGCAGCGACTCCTCGACGACGCGGTCCGCGAGGCGAAGGCGGCGGTGAGTGGACCTCGGAAGGGCATCCTGGGAAGCAGGATTGGCCACTCGCGGTCGCCCCGGATCCATCGGCAGCCCTTCGATCGGATCGATCTTCCGGCGGACGCTCCGGTGGGCGAGCTCGTCGATGCGCTGCGTCCGTTCTACGTCGGGTTCGCGGTGACCAGCCCGTTCAAGAAGGTGCTGGCGTCACATGTCGGCGCGACGACCGATGCGATCAACACGCTGTATCGGCGCAATGACCGCTGGTCTGTGGCGAATACGGACGTCGACGGGGCGCGCGCGGTGCTCGAGGCGCTCGGCGCGAAGCAGGTGACCGCCCTGGGTGAGGGCGGCGCGACGTGGGCCATCCGCACCGCCGCCGCCGACCTCGGCATCGCGCTTAAGGTGTTGCGTCGCGAGGGGGCCGAAGAGGCGCCTCCAATCTCCGGCGCGGCGATCTGGACCTGGCCGGACAACGTCCCGGCGCCGACCTGGCTGCGCTTCGACGGCGCACGCGTGGCGGTGATCGCGTACGGTGCGCCGGCGCGTCGAATCGCTACGGAGATTGCGCTTCGGGGTGGGATCCCTGTCCGACTGGGCCCACGCTGGCTGATCGCGCAGGCTCGAACACAAAGGCAGCTCTGGGGGCGGGACACGTGAACACGTTCGGATCGCTGTTTCGGTTGACCACCTTCGGCGAGAGCCACGGACCCGCCATGGGCGCGGTGATCGATGGTTGTCCCGCCGGTGTGGTCCTCACGCGCGAGCACATCCAGGCCGCGCTCGATCGTCGTCGGCCCGGGCAGTCGGCGGTGACGACCGCACGCGCCGAAGCCGACCAGGTCGAGCTCCTCTCCGGCGTGTTCGAGGAGAAGACGCTGGGCACGCCGATCGCCGCGATCGTGCGGAACCAGGATCAGCGCTCCCCCGACTACGAGCGGCTCAAGACGGTGGACCGGCCCGGACATGCGGACCGGGTGTGGCGCGAACGGTTTCATCACCGCGACCACCGCGGGGGCGGGCGGACGAGCGGCCGTGAGACGTTGTGCCGGGTCATCGGCGGCGCGGTCGCCGAGGCGTTGCTGGCGCGCGAGCTCCCCGAAGTCCGCGTCGTGGCGTGGGTCGGCCAGGTAGGCTCGTTGGTGGCGCCGGTGCCTGCGCTGGGGCTCACCCGCGCGCAGGTCGATCAGCACCCGACGCGGTGCCCGGACCCGGCGACCGCCCAGCGGATGCAGGAGGAGATCCTCGCGGCGAAGGAGCAGGGTGACAGCCTGGGTGGGGCGATCGATCTCCGGGTGGAGGGCCTCCCGGTGGGATTGGGCGAGCCCGTGTTCGGCAAGCTCAAGGCGACGATCGCCCACGCGGTCTCGAGCATCGGCGCGGTGACCGGGGTCGTGTGGGGGCCTCCGGACCTGTTCGACGCGCTCACCCGACGAGGCACTGAGTTCCACACGTCCGCCGCCGCGTATGGCGGCATCCAGGGTGGGCTCTCCAACGGCGAGCCGGTGTTCCTCCGCACCTGGTTCAAGCCGCCCGCGACGCTCGCCGAGCACGCGAAGGGCGGGCGACACGACCCGTGCATCCTTCCCCGCGCCGTTCCGGTGATCGAGGCCATGGTGTCGCTGGTGCTCGCCGACGCCTGGCTGCAATACCTCGCGCACCCGCACCGCGCATGAACTCGACTCCTCCAGGCGCTCATCGTCCCGTGGTGGATCATTGGGGCGGGTTCAAGGAGCTCGGCACAGCCCTCGCGGGACCGTTCGCGGCGGTGATCGATCGCCGCGTGGCGACGCTCCATCCCGAGCTGCTCCGCGTCCTGCGCGGACGTCGTCCGGTCGCGCTGCTCCAGCTCGCGGCCGGGGAGCGGACCAAGTCGCTGCGGATCCTCGAGCGGGTGTTGGGTTCGCTGGCCGCGCTGCCCCGGACCGGAACCCTGGTCGCAATCGGCGGCGGGACGATCGGAGACCTTTCGACCGTCGCGGCCCATGTGCACAAGCGCGGCGTCCGGCTCGTGCACGTCCCGACGACGCTGCTCGCCGCAGTCGACAGCAGCGTTGGAGGCAAGGGCGCCGTGAACGTCGGGCCGGTGAAGAACGGCGCGGGCGTGTTCCACTACGCGGCGGAGTCGTGGCTCTGCCCGAAGGTGTTCAGCACGCTGTCCGAAGCACAGCTCCGGGAAGGCGCGATCGAGGCGTGGAAGATGGCGGCATGTCTTTCGCCCGAGTCGTGGAGTGCGTGGCGCTCCCAGAAACCTGAGCTGGAGACGCTGGTCCGGGCCTCGCGGGCGATGAAGGCGGAGATCTGCCAGCGCGATCCGTACGAGCAGGCCGGACTGCGCCAGGTGCTGAACTTCGGCCATACCTTCGGGCACGTGCTCGAGAGCGTGAGCGACTTCCGGGTGCGCCACGGTGATGCGGTCGGGCTGGGAATGTCGTGCGCGCTCGACGTGGGGCGCGCGCTGGGCGTCACTCCGGCGGAGGTCGCGGTCGAAGTGGAGGAGGCGCTCGCCGCCGGGCCGGGCGTGCTCGGACGTCGCGCCCTGGCGCGGGTGATGCTGAAGACCACGAAGGGCGAGGTGCGTCGGCTCCT
>JBAWAM010000957.1:0-1664 GCA_049589315.1 Myxococcaceae bacterium | reverse complement strand
CCGCATCGGTGTGTTCCAGGACTCGCTTCTCGACGCCGGCCTCGAAGGCACGTACCTCCAACGCGGAGGCGGCCGTCTGCGCAATCAACGCGATGCACTGGCCGGAAAGGGCCTGTGACAGCGTGCGAGCCAAGCGCGTCGGTGCCTCCCAGTCTGGCCAGCCCTTGTCCCAGCACGTGTTCAAGGCGTGAGCGCCGATCCCCTGTTCGTTCGAGCGGTTCGACGCGCTGTGCCTGAAGCACGGACCAGAAATCGGCCCGGCCACCTGTCTCCACGATGACGCCCAGGAAGGTTCCCATCTCCGGGGGCTTATTGCCCGTCCTGCGGCTCGCCCCCAAACCTTCCAGACGATGCCGCTCCGGCTTGCGCATGATGACGTTGCGAGTCACCGCGCGATCGGCCGTGCGCATTCCCTATTCGGTGGACTGAGACTTCGCCGGGACCCACAGAAGGTTCCACGCGACGAATCGCGCCTGAGCGCCTATATGGGCGTCCATGGCCGCGCCGGTGCTGCAGATCGAGAACGTTTCCAAGCGCTACGGTGACTTCACCGCGCTCTCCGACGTGTCGCTGGAGATCGGCGCGGGGGAGATCTTCGCGCTGCTGGGGCCGAACGGGGCGGGCAAGACCACCCTCATCGGTTCGGTCTGCGGCCTGGTGAGGAAGACCTCGGGGAAGATCCGCGTGTTCGGGGTCGACCTCGACGAGGACCCGATCGGTCCCCGCTACCAGGTCGGGGTGGTGCCTCAGGAGATCAACTTCGATCCGTTCTTCACCGCCGCAGAAGTGCTGCAGATCCAGCTCGGCTACTTCGGTCAGCCGCGGAACGACGCACGGGTGAAGGAGGTCCTCGAGGCGATGTCCCTGGCGGACAAGGCGTACGTGCCGTCGCGCGCGCTGTCGGGCGGCATGAAGCGGCGCCTGCTCATCGCCAAGGCGCTGGTGCACAAGCCGAAGCTGGTCTTCCTGGACGAGCCCACTGCCGGTGTGGACGTGGAGCTCCGGCGCGATCTGTGGACGTACATCCGCAAGCTCCGCGCCGAGGGGATGACCATCGTCCTCACGACCCACTATCTCGAGGAAGCCGAGGAGCTCGCGGATCGGATCGGCATCATCGATCGCGGCCAGCTCCTGCTCCTCGAAGAGAAGGAGAAGCTCCTTCGCCGGATGGGTGAGCGCCGTCTCGCGGTCAGGTTCGCGACGCCGGTGCATACGCTCCCGCAGTCGGCGCAGGATGCAGGCGCCCAACTCGCCGAAGACGGCCTCGTCCTCACCTATCGCGAGCGCACGGGGTGTCCGCCTTCGGGCGAGGTGCTGCGCGCGCTGTACGAAGGTGGACTTCCGGTACGGGACGTCGAGACGCGGCTGCCCCGTCTCGAGGACATCCTCCTACAGGTATTGCGGGCGGGCTGAACAGCTTCAAGAGGAGAAGACCTGGATGGCTCAGATGCACGAAGTGGACTACCGGATCTATGGCGACGACATGCAGTTCGTGGAGGTCGAGCTCGACCCCGACGAGGCGGCGGTCGCCGAAGCAGGCGGGATGATGTTCATGGAGGATGGGATCCAGATGGAGACCATCTTCGGCGACGGCTCGCAGAAGCAGAGCGGGTTCCTCGGGGCGCTGATGGGGGCGGGGAAGCGACTGCTCACGGGCGAGTCGC
>JBAWAM010000956.1:0-2462 GCA_049589315.1 Myxococcaceae bacterium | reverse complement strand
GCTGGTGTTGGGCTCGGTCGACAACGTGGTCAAGCCGCTCTACGCGAAGAGCGCGCTCCAACTTTCCCCACTGCTGGTGTTCGTGACGCTGTTCGGCGGAATCGCGGTGCTCGGGCCGATCGGTGCGTTGATCGGCCCCTGGTCGCCGCGCTCGCCACGGCGTTCCTCCGGATCTGGACCACGGAGTTCCTCGAGGATTCGGAGCCCTTGCCCCGAGCGCCTCCGCCCACCACGCGTCCCCGACGTCCGTGGCTCCTCGAGAGGCTGCGGCGCCGTGAGGCGTAGAGTCTCAGCTCCGGTAGTCGGCGTTCTCGCTGATGTACTCCATCTGGAGTGCCTGGTGGGGCCGCCCCTCTCGGACGAGGAACTTGCAGCAGTGGAGTGGTACCCCCCACAGCGGGGGCTGCTCTCGCTTCCCACGGGCAGGCTCTGCGTCCACACCTACGACACGCAGCCCATGCGCGGCTCCCGTGGGCCTGCGACCGACCCGGGCGCCGTCGTCGAGGTGCCGCTTGGCGAGCACATCGCCACCCTGTACCGCAAGGACTGGGAGGCGCTCGAGGAGCCGGGGGGGCCGACTCCGGTTGATGCTGTGGAGGCCGGCATCGACGCGTGGCGGAACGAGCGCAGCGACGAGGTCCTGGTGTTGTCACCCAGGAGCGAGGCCGCGCCCCTCGACGGGCCGCCGGACGTGCTCTTCATCCGGAGCTGACGCGCGCGGCGTGTGGCCCCTGCGTCACGATCCCTACGCGGGGAAGCTGGATCGGGATGGCTTCCGCCAGGCGGCAGAGCAGTCGTATTTGCACGGCGGGAATCGCATCCCACGATCCCGCGTGACCGCGCCGGCGTGGGGAGTCGGTAAGCCAGACAACCGCGGGCCGCACGGTCGTGAATGCTGCTGATACGCTGAACGCTTACGGCCCTGTCTCTCTGACAACACCTGCCTTGGCCATGACGATTGATTTCACATCGACCGCACTATCCAGGGAATACGCATAGTGGTTGCCCGGATTCCATGTAACCCCATCAGGCCTCCAGCCTGTCGAACTGCCCGAACCCACATAGTAGCTTCCGACATCCCGCGCATGACCAGGCTGAGAGACCGCATCTAGATAATAAGTGGCGGGAATGTTCTCGAAATAGTTGTTTTCGGAATATATTTTCGCCTCCACGCCTACGCCCAACGCATACAGACTGTCATTTCCTTTGTAGTAGTTGTTGAAGACGTGTACTTCACCATAACGGACTCTCGGCATTCGCTGATCGACACCGTCGAACCAGTTGTGATGGTACGTCACCCGCAGCTTTCCCCTGTCCGATACGTGCGCATCATCGTGACCGACCAGCGACGTCAAATCATGATTGCCGAACCGGTTCCAACAGACGGTGACATCATTGGAACCTCGATAGATGTCCAACAACCCGTCTCCTGCATCTGAAAAATCGTTGTTGGCGATGAGGACATTCGTCGACCCGTCGAGCCCAATGCAGTCCTCGCTCACGCCTGTGCAGGTTATGTTCTTGATGATGACGTTCGTTTTGCCACGAAAATACAAGCCGCCGCCCGTGATCCTGGCGGTAGACCCCACGCCGATGATGGTTTTATTGGATTGAAGGCTGTGCATCCCTGCCGTCAGGTTGATTGTTCCGCTGACTTCGATGACATGTGGGCTCGAGCTTTGTGCATAGCGAAGAAAATCCGTTGCATTGGTTACTCGAACCGTACTGCCGCCTTTTCCGCCTGTCACATTGGCGAATCCATAAGTGGGCAACGACGCTTCGTCATCGGAGCCTGGCCCGGCATCCGGGAGCTCCGAGCCCGCGTCGGTGAGATTCTCACCCGCATCCAGTGCCTCCTGTCCGGCATCGGGCGTGGGGGCATACGCGCCGTCATTGTCGTCGGATGACGGCCCCTCCGGCACTGTTTTCACAATGCCTTCACCGCATGCAGCCGCCACGAAGAAAATGGTCATGAACACGAGACGGCGCATGTTTCCTCCAACGAGCAGCTCGGCTAAGCGCCCCAAGGTAACATTCACGCATTCGTCATGGCAAAGCGCCGCCTGGTGCCCGCCAAAGTCTGATGGCTTCGCTCTTCGAGATCCAGCAGCACGATGCCGTTCGCCACGGGCTTCACCCGCCCGGGCATGCGTCTGCACCGAGCTCCGGGAAGTCGCTCTCCGGCAGCCTCGAAACCCCGCGTTTGCGCAACGCCGATAGTTCCTCACGCTCGCCCGTGGTGAGCATGCCAGACCTGCCCGCACCGCTATCTGCCTTCGCCCGGTCGACCCACTGCCGCAACGCGGACTCCGTCAGGTCCAGCTCGCGGGCGACTTCGCCAATGCCCTTGCCCTCGATGAGGACCAGTCGAACGGCATCGGCCTTGAACTCCGGGGTGAACTTCCGACGCGGCCTGCGCGCGTCCCTCTTCGCTGCCATGGACCCCATTTACGCCTCTCGGT
>JBAWAM010000955.1:0-13017 GCA_049589315.1 Myxococcaceae bacterium | reverse complement strand
CCCCAGGGGCGCGCCGGAGCCGGCCGGCGCGACTGCGACGCACGCTGCGGCTCTCGGCTGCGGAGGGCATGTTCGCGGAGGTCATCACGTCCTGCGCAGGCGGCGCGGTGCTGACAGGGTGGGCGCTCCACCTCGGTTGCAGTCCGCTGCTCATCGGGCTGATCGCGTCACTGCCTCAGATGGCGCAGCTCGCGCAGATCCCCGCGGCGTGGACCACCTCCGTGATGGGACACCGCCGCGCGTGCCTGTGGATGGTGGGGATCTCCCGGCAGGCGCTGCTGCCGATGGTCGCCCTGCCCTTCCTGCCGATTCCAGACGCGGCGAAGCAGGTGCTGCTGGTCTGCGTGGCCGCGTTGTCTGCGCTGCTGGGCGTGCTCGGAAACAACGCCTGGGTCGCATGGATGGGTGAGCTCGTGCCGAAGAACATGCGCGGCCGCTATTTCGGAAAGCGCACCGCACTCTGCATGTTGGCGGGCGCGATCGCCTCCGCGGGTGCGGGCACGCTGCTCGACTGGCTTCGGCCGCGAGGCCACGCCGACCTCGGGCTTTCGATCCTCGCGGCCTGCGCCTGCGCCGCCGGAGCGATGACCACGCTGCTCCTGCTGCGGCATCACGATCCGGCACACGGCCAGCCCTCCGGCGCGTTCGAGCTCCAGAGCGCGCTTGCGCCGATGCGAACGCCTGGCACCCGCCATCTCATGGCGTACCAGGCGACCTGGAACTTCGCCGTCGGGATCGCGGGCAGCTACTTCGCGCTGTTCATGCTTCGCGACCTCGGGATGGGCTTCACCTTGATGGCGGTGCATGGAACGGCGACGGCAATCGTCCGGATGGTCTGCGCGCCGCTGTGGGGCAAAGCCATCGACCGGGTCGGCGCGCGGCCGGTGCTGATCACCTGCTCCTTCGCCATCTCCATCATCCCGCTGCTCTGGCTGTTCACGGAGCGCGGCGTACTCTGGCCGCTGGCCATCGACGTGGTCCTCAGCGGCGCGCTCTGGGGTGGGCAGTCGCTGGCCATCTTCGCGCTCCCGCTGTCGGTGACGCCCCGGAAGGGCCGACCGTACCACCTCGCCGCGGTGGCGATGGCGGCGGGCGTTGCGTTCAGCGCGGCCACCGCGTTGGGGGGCATGGTCGTGCAGTCGCTGCCCAGCACGTTCGTGTTGGGCGAAACCGAGTGGTCGAACCTCCAGGTGCTGTTCGTGCTCTCCTCGGCGGCGCGGCTGCTGGCGGCGGGATGGGGGCTGCGGATCTCGGAGCCCGGCTCACAGCGAGTCACCGAGTTGCTCCGCGTGCTGCCGGGCCTGGTCGCCCCTCCGCGAAAAGGGGACAGGCTCCTTTCCCCTGCGGAGAAGTAGGCGGAATACCTTCGAGGGCGGCGGGCTCGGTGTGGTACGGGACCTTCGTGGCCAAGGAAACCTCTCGCGCGTGGTTCATCATCCCCGCGGTCATCCTGCTCCTCGTCGGCATGACCATCCTCTCGCTGCGGACGGGCAAGAAGCTCACCGAGCAGTTCGCCGGCGCGACCTCCGCCGAGGTCCTGATCAGGGCGCCCTCAGGAGGAGGTGTCGAGGCCGCGAAGCAGCTCGCCACGCGGCTCGCCCTGCTGGGCGTGAACAGCTCCGTGGTGAGCGCCGATGACCGCTCGATCCGACTTCAGCTGAAGTTCGTCAGCGATCCGGGGCACGTGGCCGCCTCGGTGGTCGAGCCACAGCCGGTGCGGGTGCAACCCATCCTCGATGCCCGGCCGCTGCTCCCCACGGATGCGCCCGAGCTGAAGCTCCCGGTCGCCCCCGGGGCGGAGAAGCTCCCACTGCCTTTCGTCACCGCATCCACGCGCGCCGAGGTCGAGGACGTGGTCGCGCAGCGGGGGCTCCCTTCGGGCATGGCATACGCGCTCGAGTGCATTCCGGCCCCGCGGGGGGCTGAAGCGGGGATGTGCGCGGCGTGGCTGCTCGGCCCCGAGACCCTCGAGGGAAGCCACGTGCTCGACGCGAAGATCTCCTCGGACGTCCGCACCGAAGAGCCGCTGGTCACGTTCACCCTCGACGAGGAGGGAGCGCGCGCGCTGGAGGAGCTCACCACGAAGAACCTGGGCCGTCAGGCGGCGATCATCGCGCTGGGCGAGGTCCGCGCGCGACCGCTGATGGTGGAGCCGTCTCGCGGGACGGCGTGGACCTTCAGCACCCGGACCGGCGACACCGGCCGCCGTCAGGCGGTGGAGCGCGCCGAGCGCATCGCGGCGGCGGCGAAGCTGGCGGTGCTCCCGCCGCTGAGCGTGGAGAAGGTGGAGACACAGAAGTGAGCGTGACGTCCGGCCGGGTCCGCGCCTTCGACTGGCTTCGCGGGCTGGCGGTGCCGTTCATGCTTCAGTGCCACGCGCTGTCGCTCCTGCTCAGGCCCCTGCACCAGACTCCGACGACGAAGGCCCTGCTCTGGCTGGACGGCCTGGTGGCGCCGTCGTTCATGCTCGCCGCCGGGTTCGCGCTGGCGTTGACCCAGGTCCGCAGCGCACACGCGGGAAACCAGACGGCCCGTCGGCTGAAGTCGCTGCGCCGGATCGGCGAGGTGCTGGCGGTCGCGACACTGGTGAACTGGATGTGGTTCCCGATCTTCCGGGAGCCGAAGTGGCTCTTCCGGGTCGACATCCTGCACTGCATCGGGCTTTCGCTCCTGCTGACCTTCCCGGTCGTGACGCTGCTGGCGAAGCGCCCCCGTGTGCTGGTTCCGGTCGCCCTGGGGATCGCCGGCGTCATCTTCGCCATCGCCCCCTTCGGCGAACAGGTGAACGGCGCCTGGGCCATGCTCGCCAACAAGTCCACGGGCGCGGTGTTTCCGCTCCTTCCATGGACGGGCTACGTGTTCCTCGGGGCGGCCTTCGGCGCCATCGCCGCCATCCGGGACCCCGTCGCGCTGGCGAAGCGGCTCGCGTTGCTGGGTGGGGTCGCGGGAGCCGTGTGGATGGCCGCGCCCCTGCTCCGCGAAGTCTACCCGCCACACGACTTCGGCACGTTCAACCCCGCCGAACACGCGCGCCGGCTGACGGTGATTGCGCTGGTCCTGCTGACGCTGCTGCACATCGACCACCGGATGCCCGCGCTGGCCGGCACCGTCCCCTTCAAGGTCCTGAACGTGTTCGGGACCAACTCGCTGGCCGCGTACTTCTTCCACGAGGCGCTGCTCTATTACCCGGTGTTCGGGTTCTCGTTCCAGGCGCAGTGGGGCTACCAGAGCGGCTGGGGACAGTACGCCGTGCTCACGCTCGCGCTCATCGCGGTGACGTTCGGGCTCTGCTGGATCACCGACCGGGTGTATCGCGGCGTCGGTGAGCTGCGGACGCGCACCAGTCCTGCACACGACGCCGTCAGACTTCATCCCGGATAGCGCTACAGCGCGCTACAGGTCTGCAAACTTCCTTCCTTCGGACGTTCAAAGATTTTTGATGGTTCGAAGAACTTCTTCGCACTAGACAGGGGCCCCCAACGCTCCTAAACAGCCCCCGTCCAAAAGCGAGCGAACGTATCCGCGCAAGCACGCCTCGGCCTTGACTCTTCCAGGTGAGCGCCCCGCCATGAGCGCACTCTTTCCGAAGCATTCAAATACGATCTTCAGGGTCGTGCTGGCGACGTTGGCCGGCGTTCCTGCGATCGCCCTCGCCGGTCTGATGATCTATCAGCGCACGCCCTACGCGTACGGCACCAAGGTCGAATACGAACAGCCCGTTCAGTTCGACCACCGGCACCACGTGAAGGACATCGGCCTCGACTGCCGGATGTGCCATACGACGGTGGAACAGTCCTCCACCGCCGGCATTCCGCCGACCGAGCTCTGTATGGGCTGCCACGACCAGATCTGGAACAAGAGCCCACTGCTCGATCCGGTCCGGACCTCGTACTTCCAGGACAAGTCCATCCCCTGGCAGCGGGTCCACAACCTGCCCGACTTCGCGTACTTCAATCACTCGATCCACGTGAACAAGGGGGTGGGCTGCGAAACCTGCCACGGCCGCGTGGACGAGATGCCGTCGGTGATGCAGGTGGCGCCGCTGACGATGGGTTGGTGCCTGGAGTGCCACCGGAGTCCGGAGAAGTTCCTCCGCCCGAAGGACCAGATCACCACGATGGGCTGGAAGCCCGAGGGTGACCAGGTCGAGCTCGGAGAGAAGCTCAAGAAGGAATACGACGTCCACACTCGCACGAGCTGCACCACATGCCATCGATGAAGACGCCAGATTTGAAGGCGGGCGCGACCAGCGAAGTGGAGTCCGGTGCCGCCCGTAACGAGTTCCCCCTGCCGGTCATCTCCGACAAGATGGCCTCGTCGATGGACCGCCCGATGTGGCGGAGCATCGAAGAGAAGAACGGCGATCCCGCGCTGCTCGAGGCGCGCCAGGACGAGTTCCCCAAGGGCGCCGGCGTCCTGAACAACGTCGACCGCCGCAGCTTCCTGCAGCTCCTCGGCGGCTCCCTCGCTGTCGCCGGCGCGACCGCCTGCTGGCGTCCTCCGGAAGAGAAGATCTTCCCGTACACCCGGGCGCCGGAAGACGTGACCCCGGGCGTGCCGCGCAACTACGCAAGCGCCTTCACCACCCTGGGCGGCTATGCCACCGGCGTGGTGGTGGAGAGCTATGACGGCCGGCCGGTCAAGGTCGAAGGCAATGAGCTCCACCCGTCCAGCGGCGGCGCGACCAGCCCGTTCGAGCAGGCCGAGCTCTTCCGGCTCTACGATCCGCAGCGCTCGCGGACCCTGGCGCGCAAGAACGTGGCCCAGGGCTGGGCCGGATTCCTCACCGCGGTGGGCGACCTCACCTCCCGCTACCAGGCGGATGGCGGCGCCAAGCTGCGCTTCCTCGTCGGACCGAACACCTCGCCGACAGTTTCCGACCTGCGCAGCCGCATCCAGCAGAAGTTCCCGAACGCGAAGTTCTACGCGTGGTCGCCGGTCTCCACCGAGACTTCGCGTCAGGGCGCCCAGACCGCCTTCGGCCAGCAGCTCGACGCGCAGTACGATCTGACCAACGCGCAGATCATCCTGTCGCTCGACTCCGACTTCCTCTACTGGGATCCGGAGCGTCTCCGGCTCGCCAGCCAGTTCGCCCACAAGCGGGTCCCCGAGAACGGGATGAACCGCCTGTACGTGGCGGAGTCCACCTTTACCGTCACCGGCATGAGCGCCGACCACCGCCTCCCGGTGCGCTCCGCGGACGTGCTGAACGTCGCCCGCGCCCTGGCGCAGGCGCTCGCCGGCAACGCCCCCGAGCTCGGCCAGTTCGGCGGCGCGCAGGGGCTGTCGGACAAGGCCCAGAAGTGGATCCAGGCGGTCGCGCAGGATCTGGCGAACCACCGCGGCAGTTCCGTGGTGATGGCCGGCTTCCGCCAGCCGCCCGCCGTTCACGCCCTGGTCAACGCGATCAACGCCGCGCTGGGCAACGTGGGCCAGACCGTCCAGTTCCTCCAGCCGGTCACCTCCGACGTGGCGGACGGAGCGGGTTCACTCCGCCAGCTCGTCGACGAGATGAACGCCGGCACCGTCGACACCCTGGTGATCGACGCGTGGAACCCGGTGTACACCGCCCCCGCGGACATCGACTTCGCCGGCGCGCTCGCGAAGGTGCCGAACTCGATCTACTTCCACTACTACGTGGACGAGACCGCGAAGGTGTCGAACTGGCTGGTCCCCGCGGCGCACCACCTGGAGACCTGGGGTGACACCCGCGCTCCGAACGGCACCGCGTCGATCATCCAGCCGCTCATTGCCCCGCTTTTCAACGGGGTCGCCGAGGTGTCGCTGTTCGCGGCGCTCGCCGGCGTCGGCGACCAGCAGCCGCACGATCTGGTGAAGGCGTACTGGCGCGGACAGCGCGGCGGCGACCCGCTGGCGTTCGAGGCCGACTGGCAGAAGTGGCTGGCCGACGGCGTCATCGACGCCACCCGCACCCAGCCCGCGCAGGCGCAGATCAACTACGGCGCGGTGTCCCAGGCGGTCCAGGCGGTCCAGCCGGCCGCGGGCGAGCTCGAGCTCAACTTCATCCCGTCCTATGCCCTGTACGACGGCCGCTACTCCAACAACGCGTGGCTGCAGGAGCTCCCGGACCCGGCAAGCAAGGTGACCTGGGACAACCCGCTCCTCGTCGGCCCGAAGCTGGCGAAGCAGCTCGGCCTCGAGCGCGGCGACCTGGTGACCCTCACCGTCGGGGAGCGCACCCTCGACGCAGCGGTCTTCGTCCTCCCCGGACAGGCGGACAACACCGCCACCCTGGCGCTGGGCTACGGCCGCACCACCACCGCAGAGGAAGTCGCCCGCGGCGTCGGCTTCAACAGCTACCAGCTCCGCACCTCGAACACCCCGTGGTTCGTGGGCGGCGCGAAGATCGCGAAGACCGGCCGGACCTACCCGCTGGCCATCACCCAGGACCACTGGTCGATGCGTGCCGACCATGAGCAAGTGGACCGGGACATGGCGCTGATGGCAGGCGTCGCCGAGCACGAGGCGATGCTCGAGCGGATCCACGTCAATCGCGATACCCCGCTCGCCCCCATCCAGGAGCCGGAGAAGTACCCCGGCCACAAGTGGGGCATGACGATCGACATGTCACGTTGCATCGCCTGCAACGCGTGCGTCATCGCCTGCCAGTCCGAGAACAACATCCCGGTCGTGGGCAAGGACCAGGTCATCCGCGCGCGAGAGATGCACTGGCTCATGATCGACCGCTACTTCGTCGGTTACGAGTCTGACGATCCCCAGGAGGTCGAGGTCGCTCCGCAGCCGCGCATGTGCGTGCACTGCGAGACCGCGCCGTGCGAGTACGTCTGTCCCGTGAACGCCACCGTCCACTCGGACGAGGGCCTCAACGAGATGGTCTACAACCGCTGCATCGGCACGCGGTACTGCTCGAACAACTGCCCGTACAAGGTCCGCCGCTTCAACTACCTGCACTGGAACGCGGACCAGACGCCGACCCAGAAGATGCGGATGAACCCGGAGGTCACGGTTCGCGCCCGCGGCGTCATGGAGAAGTGCACCTACTGCGTGCAGCGCATCGAGCGGGTCCGCATCAACACCCGCGTCCAGGGTCGCGAGATCAAGGACGGGGACATCCGGACCGCCTGCCAGACCGCGTGTCCGACCGACACCATCGTGTTCGGCGACCTCAACGACAAGAACTCGAGGGTCGCGAAGCTGCACGCGGATGAGCGCCGGTACGACCTCCTCTACAGCCTCGGGACCCGGCCTCGCACCGGTCACCTCGTGCGCATCAAGAACTACAACCCCGCCCTGGTCACGAAGAAGGCCGGCGGCAACGCGGAGCACCACTGACCATGGCCTTGCACGCATCGGAAAATCGCACCGATCCGCTCGCCGGCCCCCCCGTCATCGTCGGGGAGCACACCGACGAGAGCCTGACGGAGACGCTGTTCGGTCACGTCTGGCGGAAGCCTGGACCCGGTTGGTACGCGCTGGCCGGCGTGGCCCTGTCGCTGATGGGCCTGCTCGGCCTCACCATCGGCTGGACCCTGTACAAGGGCATCGGCGCGTGGGGTAACAACGTCCCGGTCAGCTGGGGCTTCGGCATCGTCAACTTCGTGTGGTGGATCGGCATCGGCCACGCCGGCACGCTGATCTCCGCGGTGCTCCTGCTCCTGCAGCAGAAGTGGCGTACGTCGATCAACCGCTTCGCCGAGGCGATGACCCTCTTCGCGGTGATCAACGCGCTGCTCTTCCCGCTGCTGCACACCGGCCGTCCCTGGTACGCCGCGTTCTTCATGTTCCCCTACCCGAGCACCAACGCGATCTGGCCGCAGTTCCGGTCGCCGCTGCTCTGGGACGTCTTCGCCGTCTCGACGTACTTCATCACGTCGCTGCTGTTCTGGTACCTGGGCCTCATCCCGGACCTGGGCGCCCTGCGCGACGCCTCGAAGACGAAGATCCGCCGCATCGTCTACGGCATCTTCTCACTGGGCTGGCGCGGCAGCGGCAAGCACTGGCACAACTGGAAGATCGCCTACCTGATCATGGCGGGCATCGCGACCCCGCTGGTGTTCTCCGTGCACTCGGTGGTGTCCTTCGACTTCGCCGTGTCACTGCTCCCCGGCTGGCACGCCACCATCTTCCCGCCCTACTTCGTCGCCGGTGCCGTGTTTTCCGGCTTCGCCATGGTTCTCACGTGGATCATCCCGGCCCGCCGCTTCCTGGGGCTGAAGGATGTCATCACGATGCGGCACCTGGAGAACATGAACAAGGTGATCCTGCTCACCGGGATGATCGTCTCCTACGGCTACCTGATGGAGCACTTCATCGCCTGGTACTCGGGGAACCCCTACGAGTGGTCGGTGTTCGTGAACCGCGCCACCGGACCCTACGCCGGCGTGTATTGGTTGATGATTGCGTGCAACGTGATCTCGCCCAACTTCTTCTGGTTCAAGTGGGCGCGCACCAGCATCCCGGTGATGTGGACCCTGTCGATCTTCGTGAACATCGGCATGTGGTGTGAGCGGTTCATCATCATCGTGACCTCGCTGCACCGCGGGTTCATTCCGGCGACCTGGGAGATGTTCTACCCGACCTGGGTGGACTGGGGCCTGTACCTGGGCACCATCGGGTTCTTCTCGTTCCTCTTCCTCCTGTTCATGCGCTACCTCCCCGCGGTCGCTGTGGCCGAGGTGAAGGAGCTCCGCCACGAGATGGCGCACGGTCACTTCCACAACCACCCGGGTCTGATGAAGACCCAGGCGGGCGGCTCTCCGACCGCGGACGCGCACTGAGGCACCTACCATGGCTCACGTCGAACCTCTGCCAACCCAGAGCTGGATCCTCGCGGAGTTCACCGAGGTGGAGCCGCTCCTAGAGGCAGGCCGCAAGATGCGCGCGGCCGGCCACACGGAGCTGGACACCTACTCGCCCTACCCGCTGCACGGCGTCGACGAGGCGCTGAACTGGAAGCCTTCGCGGGTCCCGTTCATCGCCGCAGCCGGCGCGATCACCGGGGCGATTGGTGGCTTCGCCATGCAGTACTTCCTCAACGCGGTAGACTACCCCATCAACGTCGCCAACCGACTGTTGGGCTCCGTCCCCGCGTTCATCCCGGTGACCTTCGAGACGACGATCCTCCTGACCGGCGTCACGATGTTCTTCGGACTGATGGCGCTGATGGGGCTGCCCCGGGTACACCACCCGGTGTTCGAGTCCGAGGCCTTCCGCTCGGCCACGCTCCACGCCTACTGGCTGTCCGTGACGGTGCCGACCAGCGACCAGGACAACGAGATCATGGAACAGCTCAAGGCCCTTGGCGCCCGAACGGTCGAGCTTGTGAAGGAGGAAGTCTGATGCGTCACCTCCTCCTCATCGGCGCGCTCGCCGCGCTCGGAACAGGCTGCAGCAACTCGGCTGGCGAGTTCGGCCAGAACGAGATCTTCCAGCGCATGCAGCTTCAGCAGAAGTACAAGTCCTACCAGCGCAACACGTTCTTCGAGGACCAGCGGGCAATGCGCATTCCGCCCGAGGGCACCCTGTCCCGCGAGGACTACGCTGGGTCCCTGCCGTACGGCACCGGCCGGATCCCCGGGACCGAGCAGTACGTGGAGAACATCCCCGTCTCGGTGGACATGAAGCTCCTCGAGAAGGGGCGGAAGAACTTCAACATCGTCTGCGCGAGCTGCCACGGCCTGGTCGGTGACGGTCAGAGCCTCGCGGCGGTGAACATGGCGTTGGCGGCGCCGGCTTCGCTCCACTCCGAGAAGCTCCGGAGCAAGCCGGACGGGTACATCTACTATGTGGTGGGCCACGGTTACGGTGTGATGCCCGGCTTCGACTGGCGGTTCACGCCCGAGGATCGCTGGGCGGTGGTCGCCTACGTCCGGGCGCTCCAGTACAGCCAGAACGTGCCCCTGGCCGAGGCGCCGGCGGATGTCCGCGCCAAGCTCATGCGGGAGGGTCAGTGATGTTGGTCGAGCGCTTCAATGGCGGCACCAAATGGATGGGGCTGGCCGGTCTCATCGGAATCATCGGGATCGCCGTCAGCATCTGGGGATTCCTCAAGCAGCCTGCCTTGGCGTACTTCGGCTGGCTCTCCGCCTACATCTACTGGTTCGGGTTGGGGTTGGGCGGCCTGCTGATGCTGCTCATGTTCCACGCCCTGGGCGCGAAGTGGCCGACGGTGATTCGCCGCCCGATGGAGGCGATGGCTGGGGCACTCCCTGTCCTGGTGCTCCTGTTCATCCCCGTCCTGCTGGGGATGGAGGTGCTCTTCCCCTGGACGAATCCGGAGCAGAACTTCAACGCCGTGCAGCTGCACCACTTCCACGCGCTGGGCGGCGCGAAGCACACGTATCTGGCCACCGGGTTCTTCCTGGTCCGCCAGGTGATCTACTTCGTCCTCTTCGTGGGCGTGGGCGAGCTGCTGCTGGTGTGGTCGCGCAAGCAGGACGTCGAGGGTGGCTACGAGTCGATCCGGAAGAGCCGGAAGCTTTCGGCCGGTATCCTCCCGTTCATCGCGCTGGCGCTGACTTTCGCCTCGTTCGACTGGATCATGTCGCTCACCCCGTTCTGGCAGCAGACGCTCTTCGGGGTGTACTACTTCGCCGGCGCGTTCCTGTCGGCCATCGCGATGGTGACCCTGAGCACGGTGCTGACCCGGAACGACCGTCAGCTCTTCGGCGCCTGGCTGACCAAGCACCACGAGCACAACCTCGGCAAGCTGATGCTGGCCTTCACCGGGTTCTGGGCGTACATCGCCTTCTCCCAGTTCATGCTCGTGTGGATCGCCAACCTGCCGGAGGAGACGCCGTACTACATCCTCCGTATGAACACCGGCTGGGTCAGCGTGTCGACCTTCCTCATCGTCGGCCACTTCGTGCTGCCCTTCCTCCTCCTGGTGCCGCGGACCACCAAGCTCATCCCGTCGCTGATGGGCGTGGTGGCGCTGTGGATCCTCATCGTCTGCGCGGTCGATGACTACTGGTTGGTCATGCCCGCGCTGCAGGCGGAGGGGCCGTCGTTCAACCTCTTCTACTTCTCCTCGTTCCTGGGCATTGGCGGGATTGCCATCGCGTTCGCCCTCTGGCGCGTGAAGGGCCGTCACATGCTGCCCGTCAACGATCCGTATCTCGAGGACTCGCTGAGGTACGCACAGCCGTGAGCGCCATGGACACCAACAATTCGCAGGGTAATCCCCTCGCCGTCGAGCCGCAGGACGAAAGTCTGCCGGTGGCCCTTCTCGTCACCGTCGCGGTGGTCGCGCTGGTCGTATTCGCCGCGGGCGTCTTCTGGTCCACCAAGATCCAGAAGTCGGTGGAGGGCGAAATCAAGGACACGTTCGGCGAGCACCGGGAGCCGGAGTACATCGGCAAGCAGGAGATCGGCATCGTCGATCAGACGCAGTTCAAGAAGGAGAAGCGGGCGGCAGACATGCGTGCGTCGACGCAGCAGCGCCTCGGCTCGGCGGGCTGGGTCAGCCAGCGCCAGCAGATCGTGCACATCCCGATCACCGCGGCGATGCAGGCGGTGGCAGGTGGCAAGCAGGTTCGCCAGCCGACGCCTCCGGGACAGCAGACACAGGGCGGCGCCGATGCTGGCACGCCCCCGACCGAGGCTCCGGCCGGTTCGACTCCGTGATGATGCGCTTCCCCTCCTTCACAGCCCTCTCTGTCGCGCTGGGGGTGGTCCTACCGACCGCCGCTCTCGCGATCCCGGAGAGCCCGGCCGCCTCGTTGATCAAGGAGGTGGACATCGTCGAGAACCTCAACGCCGAGGTTCCGAAGGATGCCCGCTTCACCGACTCCCAGGGGCGGCAGGTCGCGCTGGCCGATCTCCTCAAGGGAGACAAGCCAGTGGTGCTGTCACTGGTGTACTACCAGTGCCCGCAGCTGTGCAGCCTGGTGCTGAACGGGCTGAACAAGGCCGCCCGGAACAGCGGGCTCATCCTCGGTTCGGACTACCGGGCCGTGACGATCAGCATCGACCCTCGCGAGACGCCGGAGATGGCGAAGGAGCGTCAGCGCGGACATCTGCAGGCGCTGGGGACACCGGACAGAAAGGACGACTGGTCCTTCCTGGTCGGCCAGGAGTCGGAGATTGCGAAGGTGGCGGGTACCCTCGGATTCAAGTACCGCTACGACGAGCAGACGAAGCAGTACGCGCACGCCGCGGCCATCATGGTTCTCACCCCGGACGGGCGCGTTTCACGGTATCTGTATGGCGTCGAATTTCCGCCGCGCGATCTCAAGTTCGCGCTGCTCGAGGCCACGGGCGGACGGGTAGGTACCTCGTTCGACCGTGTCCTCCTCACCTGCTTCAAGTATGACCCGAACACCCGGAAGTACGAGTTCTACATCAACGGCTTCCTCCGCGGCGGGGCGCTGCTCGTGTTTGGCGCACTGGCCACGATGCTCGCCGTGTTCTGGCGACGCGAGTACAAGCGGGGTTCCATCACATGAATGAGCTGATGCGGTCCATTCTGTTCCTCCCGGAACAGGCCTCCACTTTTGCCCAGCGCGTCGACGGCCTCCACTACCTGGTCATCATCACGACCATGTTGGCGTCCTTCCTCATCGGGACGACGGCGCTGGTGTTCTTCGTCATGTTCCGTCGGCGAAAGCCGCACGAGTACACGCCGCACGTCGAACCCGACCTGAAGGCCGAAGCCCTGTTCGTGGGCGTGCCACTGCTCTTCTTCCTCGCGTTCTTCGCCATCGGCTTCCGCGACTTCGTCTGGGTGCGCACGCCTCCGGCGAATGCGATGGACGTCTACGTGATGGGCAAGCAGTGGATGTGGAAGTTCAGCTACCCCGAGGGTCCGAACGGGGTGAACACGCTGCACGTCCCGGCGAACCGACCGGTCCGCCTGCTGATGACCTCGCGCGACGTGATCCACTCCTTCTTCGTGCCTGAGTTCCGGGTGAAGCAGGACGCGCTGCCCGGTCGCTACACCGAGACCTGGTTCGAGGCGACCAAGCCGGGCATCTACCAGGTGCTCTGCACCGAGTACTGCGGCCTGGATCACTCGATGATGCGCGCCGAGGTCGT
>JBAWAM010000954.1:0-2938 GCA_049589315.1 Myxococcaceae bacterium | reverse complement strand
GGCCTCCCTCTGAGCGCTCTCCGCCGTCGTCGTTCTCCGGCACAAGCGTCGCGCGGGGCAGGGGGCCGGGCGGGCTCGGTGCGCCGCGCAACATGCGCCCCGCACACGTCTGTGCCGGAGAATCGCGGCGCGGAACGGGCCTCCCTCTGAGCGCTCTCCGCCGCCGTCATTCTCCGGCACAATCGCAGTGTGCGACGGTGTAGAGCGACAGTAAAACTGACCCCCTCGCGCCACTAAAACTGACCCCCTCTCTGGGCCTTCGATCGGAGGCTGTTCATGAGAGGCGAAACGGAAGTTGTGGCACCCCCGTCCGCAGGAGGGGTGCCGATGGTGGAGCAGGAGATCGTCCGGCAGATACGGACGCTCGCGGAAGCCGGCTGGGGCGCGAAGCGGATCGCTCGCGAACTCGGAATCGCGCGAAACACGGTGAGGCGCTACCTGCGTCGCGGTGATGCGGCGATCATCCAGGTACGCCCGGAGGCGCGGGCGCTCACGGAAGCGCAGCAGGCGCGCGCCGTGGAGCTTTGGGAGGGTGCTGCTGAGGGCAACGCCGCCGTCGTCCGGACGCTTCTGGCTGGCGAAGGCATCGAGGCGAGCCTTCGTACCGTCCAGCGGTCTCTGGAGGGCCGGCGGCGGGCCGAGGTAGCCGCGGAGGTTGCGACCGTCCGTTTCGACACGGCACCCGGCAAGCAAATGCAGATCGACTTCGGCGAGAAGAAGGTCTGGATCGCCGACCAGCTGGTGAAGGTTTATCTGCTGGTTGCGGTGCTGAGTCATTCGCGGCGCCTCTTCGTCCGCGCGTTCCTGAACCAGCGCGGCGACGACTGGCGCGAGGGGATTGCGGCGGCCTTCGTCCACTTCGGCGGGGTGCCGATCGAGGTGCTCGGCGACAACGCGAAGGCGCTCGTGATCGACCGCGACAAGCAGGCGGGAACGGTCCGGTTTCACCCGACATATCTGAGCTTCTGCCGCGACTGGGACGTCCAGCCCAAGGCGTGCGGCCCGTACCGCGCACGCACGAAGGGGAAGACCGAATCCGGCGTGAAGTACGTGAAGAGAAACGGACTCGCGGGTCGGCGCTTCTCGTCATTCTTGGAGCTCTCGGCGCATCTCGATCGCTGGATGCGAGACGAGGCGGATCTCCGCGTGCACGGGACGACTCATGAACGTCCGCTAGACCGCTTCGAACGTGATGAAGCGGCAGCTCTGCGGGCGCTGCCTGCGCGACCGATGCCGCGGCGAGAGCAGCGCTTGCGCCGGAAAGTCGCCCATGACGCACTCGTTGATGTGGACACGGTCCGGTACAGCGTCCCGCACCACCTCGTGCGCGATCACGTCGAGGTCGTGATCGGCGACGTCGAAGTCCGGATCTACCGAGGCGTCGAACTCGTCGCCACCCACGCGCGCAGCCACGAGCCGCACTCGCGTGTCGTGGACATGGCGCACTGGAAAGGGCTCTGGCGCACTCCGACCGAAGAGAAGCCGATGCCGGCGAACCTCCCGGCGCTCGGGCGAACGCTCGATGAATACGCGGCGGTGATCGAGCGAGGTGCGGCATGAGCGATCTCATTCACGCTCGCGTCGTCGATCACCTCACCAAACTGCGGCTGCGACACCTGTCGGAGCGGCTCGATGCCGTCCTCGCCGCGGCGGCGCGCGGCGAGCCCACGTACCTGGACTTCCTCGACGCGGTCCTCCGGGAGGAGATCGACGCCAAGCAGAGGAAGCGCACGACGATGGGGATCAACATCGCGCACTTTCCGGCGGTAAAGACGCTCGAGGACTTCGACTTCAAGATCCAGCCGTCAGTCGATCAACGCCTCGTCCGCGAGCTCGCAACGGGCCGGTACATCCCGCAGGGCGAGAACGTCCTGATCTTCGGCGCGCCTGGCGTCGGCAAGACGCACCTGGCTATCGCGCTCGGGCGGGCGGGGGTGGAGACGGGCCACTCGGTGCTTTTCGTGAGCGCAACGACGCTGCTTGCTGCGCTGGCGAAGGCTGAGAGCGACGGACAGCTGAAGGACAAGCTGAACTATTTCGCGAAGCCGAAGCTGCTGGTGATCGACGAACTCGGGTACCTCCCGTTTGAGAAGCGCGCCGCGCATCTCTTCTTCCAGCTCGTCACTCGCCGCTACGAGCGCGGGAGCATGCTGATTACGACGAACCAGCTGGTCTCCCAGTGGGGCGCTGTCTTCGGCGATGACGTCCTCGCGGCGGCGATCCTTGACCGACTCCTGCATCACAGCCACACGCTGATGATCCAGGGCGAGAGCTATCGGTTGCGGCAAAAGAAGAAGGCAGGTCTGCTGGCGAAGTCGTCCCTGTAGCGCTGCTGTCTAACCGGCCCTTGAGGGGGTCAGTTTTAGTGGCGCGAGGGGGTCAAAAATTGCTGTCGCCTGACAGTACCCGAGGTGCTCCGTACCGCCGGCGGCTGCCCTTATGGATCGCGATCACCTCGGCCGCGAGTTCTCGGTCTCCCTGGCTCCTCTGCGATTCGGGACGGTCGAGCCGAGCGTAGTGCCCAGCCCGCGACACGCCGAGATGCCGACACATGAGTGAAACAGGGAACGAGGCCTTCTCCGCCTGGATGAATGCGAACTTCATTTCGCAGTCTCCTTCGCGAAGAAGGCCGCCCATTTTTTTAGCAGCTCGCGCTCAACCTCCAGCTCACGCACGCGTTTGCGCAACGCCGATAGTTCCTCACGCTCGCCCGTGGTGAGCATGCCAGACCTGCCCGCACCGCTATCTGCCTTCGCCCGGTCGACCCACTGCCGCAACGCGGACTCCGTCAGGTCCAGATCGCGGGCGACCTCGCCAATGCCCTTGCCCTCGATGAGGACCAGTCGAACGGCATCGGCCTTGAACTCCGGGGTGAACTTCCGACGCGGCCTGCGCGCGTCCCTCTTCGCTGCCATGGACCCCATTTACGCCTCTCGGT
>JBAWAM010000953.1:0-11756 GCA_049589315.1 Myxococcaceae bacterium | reverse complement strand
GATGCGAACCGACTCCGGGCAATCACGCTGGCCGCGCCCGGGTACTCCACGCGGCTGGTGTTCCTGAATGAGCTGGGCAGTCAGATCGCCAACGCGGTGCCGCCCTGCGAGGCGAAGCCCAGCCTGCCGGTCATCGTTGGCACGCTCAGCCCGTAACGGTCGACTGCTTCGAGGATCGCCGCCCCGGGCTCAGGCGTTCAGCCAGAAGCCCGGTGGCGGCGGTCGTGGGCCGTGTAGCTTCCGCTCAGCACGATGTCAGAGTATTCAGCCGCACATCCGCCTTCGAGCCCTGCGCCGCACCCGGAGATGCTCTGCGAGCGGCCGGATGGAACCGGCCCGCTTGGACGAGTAGGGCCGTTTCAAGGCGGCGTACTCGCAGGCGCCTCGCTACCGGCGCGGGCCGTCGTGCGGCTAAGCTGCGCGCGCGCGCCAAGGCGCTGCCGTACAAGGACGTTGGTGAACATGCTTCCGCAGCATCCGCTCGAGATTCGTTACGTCGAGCCTTTCGACTTCACGCTCATGAAGTACGGCCTGCTCGGCGTTCAGGCCAACGCTTTTCTCGCCGGCGCATTGGATTCGGAGCGCGCCCCGTACTGGTACCTCTACCCGCTGCTTCAGGAGTGGCGCTGCCAGTTCCGGCGCGAGGCCGACCAGACCCTGGAGGCCGAATGGCTCGGCGAGTGGCTGAGCCTGCTGCGGGTGGAAGGCGCCACCCGCCTGCGCCTGCACACCGAACGCTACGCCGGCGACCGGCAGAAGTACTACCCGGGCGAGAGCCGCGACGGCGGCGTCGTGCTGAGCGCCTGGAAGCCCGGGCGGTTCGGCGACGACTGTTTGTCGAGCTGGACGCCGGTGTGGGAAGTCCCGCGCGCCCGGCGGGAGCGGCCGGCCTCGCCGGGCTTTGCCTTCGCCGAAGGTATCCCGGGGGATCTGGTCGTCGACCTGTTCGTGCGCACCCGCGAGCTGCTGAAGGGGCCGCGCTGGTTCGGGGCACCCTCGGCGGAGAAAGTGCACGCGCGTCTAGATGGTTTGTACGAGAAGGCCGCGGCGGCCGGATACGCGCTGCCCGAGCTGGCGGTGGACCGGGAGCGACGCCTGGCGCGGCTGCTCGAGGCGCTCACCGGCTCGGCGCCGGAGGCCCCTTACCGCGCCATGCCCGCACTGCCTCGGGACGAATGCGCGGAGGAGCTCTGGTGCCTGCTGTTGGATGCGGGCGCGCTGGCGGGTCAGCTCGCGCAGGTACCGGCGCGGGTGCCCCAGCATCCCTACGATGACGAGAACCGCGGGCTGATCTATCCGGCCACTGACCCGCAAGGCCGTGCCTATGCGGCCGTGTCCGACGGGCTGCGCGCGGTGGGCCTTGGCTGGCTGCAGCTGTGCTACCGGACCTGGGCGGCCGCCACGCCCGGCCAGGGCGAAGACCGGCTGCGGCAGCGCGCACCGGTGGACCTGGTGTATCTGAACGTCACGGCGGGCGAAGGCGAGTGGCTGCACTGGGTGAAGTTCGGCACGGCGCCTTAGCGCCGCGCTCCGGGCGGACGGCCCGGCAGCACGTCCCAGTACGGCGGGTTCGAAATCCGCTCGGCGGCGCGGGCGAAGCTGCCCGCACCCACGATGCGTACGAAACGGCCATGCTGAGCGATAGGGCGAGAAAACGCGGCTCGGCGAGGTGAGGGGAGTGGTGGGGCGCTCGAGGTGTACCTCACCCGCTTCGTCCAGTTCCGTCCTCCATCACCCGAAGAGCGACGACTCGCCGCGGACGTGGCTCGAGTGGAGGCGGCGGCACTGACCGCGAGCCGGCCCGGCGTCACGCTCGGGAGCGTCTACGACGCGATGGTGCGTGCGTATGCACAGACCGGGCACCCGGGTGCGGAGATGTTTCATCACCAGGGCGGCTCGTGCGGATACCTCTCGCGCGACGTGGTGGCCCTTCCCGGCATGGAGGTGAAGCTGGTGCCGGACGGTGCGGTGGCGTGGAACCCGTCGCTTCCGGGAGCGAAGATCGAGGATACCGTGCTCGTCACCGACGCCGGGCACGAGGTGCTCACCGTGGATTCCCGCTGGCCGTCGGTCTCGGTCGAAGGTCGCGCCCGGCCCGACCTGCTCGTCCGCTAGGATGTGACGGAGTGGCTCCAGCAGTGGCGACATGCCTGCACTTGATCGGTCCTGATTGAATCCGCCCGCTTCAGTCACGTCAGGGCGCCGCGCCACATGAACAGGGGGTCGGATGAGGCGATACCTTCGGAGTTGGATGGTCGTGGTCATGCTCTCTTCGGGCGCCGCGGCGGCACAGCCGCGAACCACGGTGGACTCGCTTCTGCAGGAGATCGACGCGGAGCTGAAAGCGAGGGGCGGGCGGCGCGTCGCCGTCCCTGATTCGGTGCTTTGCAGCAAGAGCTTCAATCAAGATCCGCCACTCGAGAACCGCCAGTTCCTTTGCAGCGGAACCCAGCCCGTCGGGTCGTGGGATCTCACTTCCCTGAGAGCCGACGGCGGCGCGAAGGTCTCAGCGCGGTTCGACGTGCGGCGGTTCACCTCGAAGGAGGCCGCGGAGCGGGTACGGAAAACCGCCATCACCCTCTTCAGGGGCGAACACGCCATCGGGCACGACCAGTGGAGCATCAGCTGGTGCTACCACGACGTGCTCTGGACGAACGAGTTGCTCATCTCGCTCCAGTACGGCTGCGACATCAGCCTCCCGCATGTGAAGGCGCTTCAGGCGATCTCCGGGACAATCCTCTCGCATGGAGTCCCATTCGGCGATCTGGGCGCAGTTGGAATCCGCGGCCGGCACAGTGGCTGGAGCTTCCTGATCGATGCAGAGGGCCAGCACATCCGGTCTCCGGAACGAAAGCTCGAGGTGGAGTTCGCACGTGTCGTCGGCGTCGAGCCGAATGACTCACTTCGGGTTCGGGATGGTCCGGATTCATCGACCCATGAGATGACGGGCATCTCGCCGGGGGCCACGTGCATCCCGGTGATTTGGGCTTCCCCTGACCTGGGTTGGTGGCGAGTCAAAGCCGGAGAGTTCGAGGGCTGGGCGAACGCTCGATTCCTCCGACGACAGAACCCGGGTGAGTGTCAGTCGGCGGATGCCGGCACTGCTGATCCGCATCCGCCAGGATCGCGCTGAGTCCGCGCCCGAATTGTCGTACCCAGAGGTGCGGGGAAACGGTAGGAGCGCTCCAATCGCTTCCGCCGCTCGCTCCACCCCCCAACGGACGCCTCTCGAGCCTGGCAACTCGCGAATTCGATCGCCGGCAACGCCAGGGGGATTCGGCCAAGTTGAAGCTGCGCACGAAAGTCGTGCCGACGCCGCCTCGCGGGGCCATGGTGCAATTCCGGCGCACGGGCGTGCTCATTCTTTCCAGGCAGGCATGTTGACGTCTGCTGCTCCGAAGATTGTTTGCGCCGCCGCGCGCGCCGAACGTGTCGGGAGCAGCGCATATGTGCGCGCGTGGAGGAGGAGTCGATGGCCGGGAATCCAGCTGCGGTGGCCGCGACGAAGCGGCCGAACACCAGTATGCGCGTCCGCCGAACCATCGATCGATCGCTTCGGTCGCGGATAACCCCGGAGGGGACGCGGGCCCGAGCGGTCGAGGACTCACTGAAGAAGGCTGGCACCTTCAGTTGGAAGGTGATGCGCGATCACCCGTATCTCGGAACCGCCGCGGCGGCGGCCGGCGCCATCGCGGCAGCGGGCGCGATCGGCGCTGAGGAGTTGGGGTTCGGCGCGGTCGTCGCCTACGGCATGTTCCAGGTGCTCTCCGGACGCGAGCGTCCCGAGGAGGCGTTCGAACAAGTGGTGGGAGGCGCGCGCTGACCATTTGAGGGATGGGAGTCGATAGATGCGGTTCTGGTCTGGTGGCGCGTCAATCGGAGTCGAGCGCGACCCTCCGGACCTGCCGCGCGATCTCTGTAGACCGCTCGTCAGATCCCGGCCGACGGAGCCTGACCCGCCTCGCGCTGCGCCTGTTCACGTGCGGCGGCGTCCATGTAGAGTCGGACCTCTTCGTCCGTGGTCTGCCCGAAGTCGTCGTACCAGAGCCCGATCGCGCGAAAGCGAGGGGGCGTCTTCGCGCAGATGATCTCGTCCGCCTCGTTCTGGAGCACGTCGCGCGTCGAGGCCGGCGCGACCGGGACGGCGACTGCGATCCGCTTCGGAGAGAGCAACCGAAGTCTCTTGATCGCGGCGCGCATCGTTGAGCCAGTCGCGAGCCCATCATCCACGAGCAGCACCGACTTGCCCTGAACGTCGAGCAGCGGCCGATCGCCCCGATACGTCTTCTCCCGCCGCTGCAGCTCCAGCTCCTCGCGAGCGCGCAGTGAGGTTTGCACTCGCCCCTCGTCTGACGTGAAGTAGGGCCATGAGCACAGCGCGGGCGCGGCCCACCGAAGAGAACGGCGATGAACTGGTCCTGCTCACCCAGGCAGGGCCGATGGAAGCCAACATCGCGCGAGCCGCGTTGGAGTCCGCCGGGATCTTCTCGGTGCTTCAGGGCGAGCACGCCGCCGCCATCGACACCCGCATCGGCCAGCTGGAAGGGGTGGGCGTGCTCGTGCGGCGAAGGGATCTCTCCCGTGCCCGCGAGGTCATCTCCGATGGAAGCCCGGTTCTCGAAGGCCTGGACGGCCCGGACCTCGAAGGCGCGCTGTGCGCGGTTCACGAGCGGCCGGCGAAGGCGCCGTGCGATCGATGCGGCGCGTTCCTCTGCGATGCGTGCGGCACGCTGGGCAATCCGCCTCTCTGCGAAGACTGTGTGGAGCGCGAGAGCGAAGCCGTGCCCCGTCCGAAGTGGCCGGGGCTGGCGAAGAAGGCAACCGCGGCAGTGCTGTTGCTGCCGATGGCTCTCGGGTTCGCTGTGATGCTGATCCTGTTGATCGCGCGGGCCCTCGGCTGGAGGCCCTGACGATCGACCTTCGTCACGCGCTCTGCTTCGCCGCGGCGCCCTCGCCGTGCGGTCTCTCCTCGATGCTGCGGAGGAGCCGGCGACGGACGACGTCGACATGGGTGCGGAAAGCGTACAGGTTCTCTGCGTAGGCGAGCGGGGTGGGGACCTGGTTCACCGCGCGCTCGATCTCCTCCAGCCGACGCAGCATGTCCTCGAGCATCTCGGGGCCGGGCTTCTCGTCGAGATGGAGCTCGAGCTCCTTCAGGCGCGCGTACCACCGGAACACTCGGGAACGAACCCGCCAACGGTACAGCGACCGCACCGCGCGCCCGAGCGGCACGACCACCGCGATCAGCGGCACCAGCATCACCCACAGCCGGTCGACCAGGTTGGCGATCCAGAACGGGAGATAGCGCTGCAGTAGGGGAACGCCGGCCTCGTAGAAACTGCGCGCTTCGCTGCTGAGCGGGAAGCCCGCTTCGCGCGCAGCGGGAAATTCGTCGGAGCGGTCGAGCAGCCCCGCGCTGCCGTAGACTTCGCTGGCGGCGCGCATGAGCAGACACGCCAGCGCCGGATGCAGGGAGTCCTTAGCGACCAGATTCGCCGTCGGCGACAGCAGCACGACATCCCGCTCGGGGAGATCGGACGCGAGGTTGAACACGCCGCGCGGGAGGACGAGCTTCGACAAGTACGGGAACCGGCGCACGTACGCGTCGGCGCGCGCAAAGCTCAGCAGCCGTACTCTGAGAGCCTCTGCCGGGTTGAGTTCCTCTGTGCAGCCGTAGTAGCCGGGAGGGATGAATGAAGAACTCATCCTGATCGTGTGCCTGTTGACCGGCATCGCGGGCATGATCGTCGGGATATTCGCGTACCAGAACTGGAACGAGGCGCGCCTCGCTCGCCACGTACGAATCGAGCTCCCGATCGAATCGATGGGACGCTCGGTACTGGTGGCCCTCCTGTCACTCGTTCCGGTTCCGGTGGCAATGGGAGCGATCGATGCCTGGGTGCATCCCTGGACGCGTCAGAACGCACCTGGGGCCGTGCTCATTGGCATTGGGGGCAGTGACCTTTCGCTGCTGGCCGGGATCGCACTGACGCGCAAGTTCAGGCGGATCGGCGCTCTGGAGTGGAGCCAGGAGCGCATCGAACTGCGCGTGGGTGGGGAGGTGGCCACGCTCGACCTGACTCGCCCGTTTGCGCTTTTCGAGGCGGGCGCAATCGGCCCCGGCGGGGTCCAGGCTCAAGTGGTGGTGCTGAAGCAAGGCGACCGCGCGTGGGGCTTCTCGTATGGGCTGCGCCTGGGACGTAAGCCCTATGGGAACGCGGGGGTCGACGGAACCATTTCTCCGTTCCTCGGGGGAGCGGCGCGCGTCATCCACGATCGACTGCGCGGCAGCAGCCTGGCAACCCTTCCACACCAGGCATCGGGGCTCGCCGTCGACTGACGCGACGCCAAACCTCCCGGGCTGACGTTCAGGGCGATTCGCTCAGTGCACGTACTCGTGAAGGTCCCGACCGAATCGCTCATTGAGGCGCTTGGCAGCGCGCATTGCACGCGGCAGCTCCACTTCGGCGCCTTCACGCCCCTCGGTGCCTGTGCCGTCCGGCTCCGGCAGGAGCCGATCCATGTGGGCTCGGCTGAGATTTCCTGTCGACCAGCGACTGGCTCTCAGTGCGGCTCACTGCCGCGCTCCTCCACCGCAGTGGGCTCGCGTCGCTGCCGGCCGATCACCTGTTCGTCGTAGAACCGCCGCATGTTTCCGGCGATGTAGTCGAGGCAGTCCTCAACGGCGAAGTGCCCCGAGTCGAGCCGATGCAACTCGGCCTCGGGCAGAGCTTCGAGGTAGGCCTCGCCTCCTTCCCTCGTGAAGAAGATGTCGTCCTGACCCCAGAAGATCTGCGTCTTCGCCCTCGTGTTGTGCTCGGCGCGCCAGCGACGCTCGCCGAGCATCTGGTGCTGGTCTGACCGGCGTCACGGGCGAACGAACTCGAGGATCCGCGTCCGGACCTCCGGGCGCTCGAGGATGTCGTCGTGCCCTGCGCCCTCGACCGGCACGAGGACGGCCGAGGGAAACGCCCGCGCCAGCCGTTCGCCGATCTCGAATGGGATCAGAGTGTCCGCGGTGCCGTGGAGGATCAGCACCGGCATCCGGAGCTCTGGCGCGCGCGCGAGGCTGTCGTAGCGGTCCGTCACCAGCCACTGCGCCGGAAGGAACGGGTACAGGTGCTGGGCAACGTCGGCGATGGACGTGTACGGCGACACCAGGAGGGTCCGGCTTCCGTAGCCTCGTCGCGCCATCTCAGTGGCCACTCCGGATCCCAGCGATCGCCCGAACAGGATGAGCTGCGAGTTCGCCACGCCCTGCGCACGCAGCCACTTCAGCGCCGCTTCGCTGGTCTCATAGATGCCCGACTCGGTGGGCTCGCCCGGCGCGGGTCCGTATCCGGGGTACTCCACGCCGAAGAACCCGATGCCCGCCTCGCGGAGCTGTGACGCGAGCGGCATCCGGTTTGCCACCTGCGACCCGTTCCCGTGAAAGTACGCGACCGTAGGTCCGCCTGGAGATGCGGGAACGTAGAACGCGAACGCTTCGCCGCCACCCTGGATGGGCACTCGGACCAGCGCTCCTCCTTCCAGGGCCGGCGACTGCGGTGGGGGAACGGGGTAAAGCAAGCTGCGTTGTCCCAGCCAGAACGCGACGACGATCAGCGCGTAACCGGCCAACAGCAGGCCCGCGACGACGAATCCAGTGATGCCAATCCAGCGGAGGGGCCGATGTCGAGCCATTGGCGCTGTTCTACACCTCCCCGCGCCTGAAGGACGATGCGGGCCAGCTCGAAGTGCCCGGCATCGCTCGTGGAGATGTCCAGCGTCTCGGAGACACCTCCATCGCCTGGATCCGGGTATCTACCGGCCGCGTACAGCATGACCAGGTCACCCGCCGCGAGGCTGCTCGCCGATTGCACGGTGATCGACGTGTCTCCCGCCTTCGCAGAGACCCGCAGCGTCAGTCCGCGCACGTCCACCGGGCGTTGAACCTGGAACTGCGTGCGCGTGTACAGCGTGACGGCGGAGCCCATCGAGATCGGAGAGGTGATGCGTGGCTCGCCGAAGCCAAGCGGTGCGGAAACGGAGCTCCAGCCCATGTCGTCGAACGTGTCGGACGCCCAGCTCGCACCGGGTTCCGATGTGCCGACGAAGTATCGCCACATCGCGCCCTGTGCGACGAAGAGGCTGGGGACCGAGTACACCAGAGAGGAGCCGGGCAAGATCGTTCGGCGTGGGCGTGGCGGTGTCCTTCACACCGGACACGCTGATCCGATGCATGCCGGGACCGTGGGGCACGGTCTTGAGTTGGACCGTGCGCCCGTCGCTCTGCAGCACCGCCGACATCACCGGAACGGACGGCGTGATTGACGTAGTTCGACGCGACCGTCGCCCCGTCTTTCACCGGCTCGTCGAACGTGAGCTCGAGCTCGGTCGCAGACAGCGCGCGCGACGCGTCCACGTCGGAGTTCTTGAACACGGTGAACAGGTCATGCGCCTGCTTCCCGGATCGAGGAAGTGCCCCCGCAGCACAGGTCCGGAGACCTCGATTGGTGCTGCTGGCCCCGGGTTTCCGCATCGCGGAGCAGTTGGCCAGGAGGATCGGCCCGGAGGGGATGCGCCGCTGGCGAGAGAGCGGCTGGATGGCGACGCACGACTACGCCGAGAAGGCGCCGGCCCGGGTCGACTACGAGTTCTACGAGGAGGCCTCCCGCCTGGATTCCCGCAACGGCGGTTCGGCGTGCTGGGCCAGGACAAGAAGTTCAAGGAGGCGATGGGGGTGGTCCAGAACGTCGCTTTGGCCGATCCCGAGAACAAAGACGCATGGAACGCGGCCCTCGGCCTGACCGTCGATCAGAGCTCCATCGAAGAGGCCGTCCAGTTGACCGAGAAGGCCGTGGCCCGCTGGCCCAACTCGATCCATGTCCATCGCAATGACCAGTCCACCTCCGAAATGGCCGGCAAGGGGGACGGCCTTCTCGAGAACTATCGTGCGCGTTTCGAAAGCGCCGATTCATCCGGCTGCGGGGGTTTGCGCCGGCGGAGGAGCGGGAGGAGGGGTCGGCACTACCCTGGCGCGCAGGAGCCAATCGCCCGGATTCGGGCCGCCATGCAGGCCCTGGCTGGTCATCAGCACGAGGCCAGCGTGCCGATCAGCGCGAGCGAGCCGAGCCGCCCGCAGCGCAGCAGCCCGTCCCGTTGCCGCTTCCACAGCCACATCGGCCAGAGCGCCAGCAGCGATCGATCGCGAGCACGCCGCCTGATGGAGAAGTTCTCCGAAAAGGTGGCCGCCGCGATCGCGACGCTGTTTCCCTGAGTGAGCCGGTTCGTGGAGGGGAAGGCCTGAAGCGTGAGTCTTCCCTTCCGCGGAATTCGCTGGAGCGGGGCCACTCTCTTTGCGGTGAGACCCGCCTCGCGTGCGAAGCAGATCGCCGCCCGTTCAACTGACGCCGCGCTTCGGGTGGAGGGTCTCGTGTCGCTCGAGCATGGCCACGAATTCGGCAATGCGGCGCGCGCGTGTCTCCGGCCGCTTCGCCGTTTGTACGCGGTAGAGGATGGCGTAGCGGTTTGCGCCGTCCAACTGCGGGAAGAAGGCCCTGGCGCGAGGGTTCGCTGCGAGCGCGGCCGCCAGGTCTTCGGGGACGGTGGAGGTCCGCGCCCCGTCGTAGGCTGCGTCCCAGCGCCCGTCCTCCTTCGCCCGCTCTACTTCGGCGAGACCTGGGTTCTCCATTCTCCCCGCGGAGATCAACGCCGTGGCCTTGTCGCGATTGATCTTCGACCACGGGCTGCGTGCCTTGCGTGGCGTGAAGCGCTGCAGAAAGGCTGTGGCGTCGTGCGGACGCTTCTGGCTGTCGATCCACCCCCAGGTGAGCGCCACCTCGACCGCCTCGGCGTAAGTCACGGTGGAGGAGGAGGCGCCCTTCTTACCGAGCTGCAACCAGACCCCAGGTGACGAGGCGTGGTGTCTGGCGAGCCAGTGGGACCACTCATCGGCGGAGGTCAGCGCGAGGGGCGTCTCCTGCGCGGGTTGTGTGCCCCCGCTGCTCGGCCGACGCTTGTGCTCAGTACGCTGTCTCCGTTCATCCTTCATGGGGCCGGGCTCCTCAGCCGAGCGCGAGACGGTAGACCACCGGCTGCTCCCGATCGTGCCCCGCCTTGTAGGACGCGTTCCCCGAGAGCGTGAGCAGTTCCCCCGTGCCTGCTCCCGGAACGACCTTCCCCCTGCTGTCGGTGGCGCCGTCCCGGTACTCCCCCTCCGAGTGGATGACGAAACTTCCGGACTTTCCGAGCACCCGTCCCTCGAACCGCTCCAGCCCCGTGAACGTGACGCTGGCGTCGGTGCGGTAGACCATCAACAACTCCGTGACCGAGTTGCCCTCGAGGTCTCCGCGGTACGCGCGCTCAAAGCGCACCTTCGCGAGTTTCACGCCATCCGTCTCTACGTAAGAACGCTCGTCCCAGCCCGAGTCGGAGAAGACCGCACGCACGTCGATGATGTTTTCCATGCCGCCTTCAATGCCTGCAAGCGCGCGGCTCGTATTGTAGAAACGCATCGCCATGTCCCCGCTGCGCATCAAGACAGAACCGCCCCGGGGGATCGTCCAGGGGCCCGGACGGGGCAAGACGGATCTCGAGCCAGTGCGCCTGCAGCGCTTCGAACCTCCCGAGTCGTTGAGCCCATGCGTCGAGCACTTCTGGGTCGTGCAGTGGTCGCTGCCCGCGGGGAGGACGCTGGAACAGGCGACGCTCCCGCATCCCTCCATTCATTGGACGACGGAGGGCGGGCGGAGCGCGCTGTTCGGTGTGATGCGCAGCAGGTTCCTCCGGAGGCTCGAAGGAAGAGGACGGGTCGTGGCCGCGAAATTCCGCCCAGGTGGCTTCTGTGCCCTGACCCGTGAGCCCCTGCACGCCCTCACAGACCGGGAGGTCCCTGCTTTGAACTTCCTGGGGGAGGAGGCCGAGCGCGTGGCCCGGGAGCTGGACGAGCTCAGTGCGGAAGAGGCGGCTTCACGACTGGCGTCGGTGCTCTGCGGGGTCGCTCGACCGCTGGACGCAGCCGCCGAGGAGGCTCGAAACCTGGTGGAGAACATCGCACGAAACCCGGAGGTCACGACCGTCGAGGAGGTGGCGAAGTTCGCGGGCCTTTCCGTGCTGGCCCTGCAGCGGCTCTTCAGGGCCAGGGTGGGCGTGAGCCCCAAGTGGGTCATTCAGCGCTACCGCATGCACGAGGCACTGGATCGTGTGTCGGAACTCGCGCTGGCCCGACCGGGTCCGGTCCGCCTCGCGAGTCTCGCCTACGAGCTCGGCTTCACCGATCAGGCCCACTTTTGCCGGGTGTTCAAGCAGTTCATCGGGCAGTCACCCGCAGCGTACGCAGGACGGGTTCGGACCCGGCGCGATGGGTGTACTGGTGAAGGTGAGCCGATGTGAGGCCGCGCGCCGCCGGCTGGACTGAACATGCCCTCGCGCTCCATGCGCTCAATCATCCGTGGCGCGGGCGGTAGGTGTGGCGGTGCGCGGCAGCGTGCGGGTAAACCACGGCGGAGCGCTGCGGGCGGCGCTGCTGAGGGGGACTCATCGCCGACGAGCACTTCGGGGTCTTCGCCTGCTCCGCGTGGCTCCCAGCGGGCGTGCCACCAGTAAATGTCGACCTCGGGATTGACGAGCGCGCCGATCCGTTCGCCTCGCCAGTGGTCGCGTTCAGGCCCGCGATGCGAACGCGGTGGACGCCTCCCTTGCGGACCCGGCCGAATAAAAGGTGATCGGAGAGCTGCACGAACGCGTCCGCCAACACTTCGGCGGGTGAGATGCAT
>JBAWAM010000952.1:0-2438 GCA_049589315.1 Myxococcaceae bacterium | reverse complement strand
GGCGCTCGGTCACTTACTCTTCTGGCTGCCGCAATATCTGCGCACGGATCGGCCGAAAGCGAACGGAATGCGGCGTTGACCTTGAACTTTCAAGGGGCGATGTACCCGGCACGCTTCTTCCAAAGAGGTTCGGAACAGTTTTCAAACACGGTGGAGAGATGAAGGCACAGACCCATTTTGTCCTGGCAGCGCTCGTCTTTTGCGGGCTGTCCTCCCTCGGCGCAGTGATGGCCGAGAAAGAGCATGCCGAGGAGGCGGCGCGGCTCGCGGTGATTGCGGCGGAGGAGGAGAAGAAGAAGGCCGAGGCGGCCCCTGTCGTGGCGACCGTCGTCGAAGCCACCCCCGAGCGGATCGCCCAGGGCGGGCAGCTGTTCAAGTCACTGGGATGCGAGGCCTGCCACTCTGCGGACGGATCGATGCGCGTCGGCCCGTCGATGATGGACCTCTACGGAAAGGTGGAGAAGCTCGCGGACGGCAAGACCATCAAGGTCGACGAGGCCTACATCAAAGAGTCTCTGCTCAAGCCGAACGAGAAGATCGTCGCCGGATTCGTTCCGATGATGCCGACCTTCGAGGGGCGCGTTCAGGATGAGGACTTGAACTCCCTCATCGCCTGGATGAAGTCGCTGAAGTAACCCCCCTACAGCAGCGACGGCCCCCGGCCCGGGCATCCCCTGTTGGGGGCCCGGGCCGCATTTTGATCCAGTGTCATACGCGGCCAGCGACGAGCTCGGCGATCCGAGAAGGCGGCTCCTGGAAAACGCGGGCCATCCGGGCTTCCGCGCCCAGGCCGGCGAGGGGCATGAGGAGGCGATCGCGGACCCACCGGAAGGTCGTGCTCGTCCGTTCAGAGAGCCTCCCGGCCGAATCCGCGGCATCCTGAACCCAGCGCACCGCTTGGCGCCTTCGACCGTCGTACGACTCCAGCGCAGACACTGCGTCCTCTGCTCGGCGTAGGCAGTCCAACAAGACTGCGGCATCCACCAGCGCGCTGTTGGCCCCCTGTCCGAGGTTGGGGGCCATCGCGTGCGCTGCATCCCCCAGGAGCGCGAGCCGCCCGTCGACGTATCGGTCGCAGTCGACCCGCAGGACCTCGTTCACGAGCAGCCCACCCGTGCTTCGCAGGTCGGCGAGGATGTCCTCCGCCGGTGGGTAGACTGCGCCCCAGATTTCTCGGACGGCCTCCCAGTCCCTGGCCTCGACCGCCGCTCGAAGGGGAGGAGTGCCCAGCGAACAGAAGAAGTAGGTCCCACGGGGCACCGGGAAGCTCCCGAAGACGCCAAGCTGCGTCCAGGCCTCTTCGTTGCGTGCGACCTCACGCTCGATGAGACCGCGGCCGTAGGTGATGCCGGAAGCCCTCACCTTCGCGCCGAATCGACCGGTCTCGCGCACGCGGGACTTCACCCCGTCGGCGCCGACCACGAGGTCGAACTCGAACCGTTCCTCGCGGTCTCCGACACGAACGGTCACTGCGCCGTCACTCGATGCCGAGAGAAGCTCGGTCCCGAAGCTCGCGACGATTCCGTGCTCCTGATGGACCGCGTCGATGAGGACGTCATGAAGGTCACTGCGGCGGATCATCAGCACGTGGTCGAGCGGGGGGGAACTCGACGGAGCTGGCGGCGTCATCAGCGTCCGCCCGGCCGAGTCGGCAATACGCGCCGGGCCGAGCCGGGACCCGCGTTCCCTCAACGTGCGCTCGAGGCCCAACCCGTAG
Organism: Myxococcaceae bacterium; assembly: GCA_049589315.1. GTDB lineage: Bacteria > Myxococcota > Myxococcia > Myxococcales > Myxococcaceae > JBAWAM01. The sequence continues at coordinate 721 of JBAWAM010000952.1, read as the reverse complement.
AGCACCGCAAGGCCATTGGGCTGCAGCGCGATGCCCGCGCCGACCGCGCGGAACTTCGGGACGCGCTCGAACATCGTGACCATTGCGCCCGCGCGCGCCAACAGGAGCGCTGCGGTCGAACCCCCGACCGCCGCACCGACGACTGCGACCCTCATTCCAGCGAGCTTCATCTTCCCTCGTCTCCCTTCGATGTCCCGAAGCTACGGGCCTGGAGGAGGGCGCACCATGACAGCGCCCGCCAATCGAATGACCTCGCCCGCCTCGGCGTGTACTCTCGGAAGACCTTGCGCGAGCCGACCGTCCTCTCCGCATTGACCGCCGCTCTTCTGCGCGCCGCAGCAACCGCAGGCGCGGACGTGGAGATGCTGCGCGAAGCGGCTGGGCTTACCACGGAGGACCTCGCGGATCCGGATGGTCGGGTGTCGCTGGAGCTTCATCTGCGTGTACTCGAGGCGATCAGCGCGCTTCCACGTCCGATCGGGCTCGAAGTCGGCGGACGGCTTGGGGCGCAGGGGTTGGGCGTGGTGGGCTACGCCATGCAGCACGATGCGACGCTCGGCAGCGCGCTCGAGTGGCTCGAGCGTTACCGGGCGGTGGTGCTCGACGATGTCGTCGCGCGTACCGAGCAGGTGAATGAGGACGGTCGGTCGAAGCTGGTGTTCGCGCATGTCGTCCCTCCTCGCCTGGTGAAGCTTCGGGAGCCAGCGGAGCTCTGGGCGGC
>JBAWAM010000951.1:0-16771 GCA_049589315.1 Myxococcaceae bacterium | reverse complement strand
CCGCCGCCGGCTTGTCCTCGGGCAGATCGGTGATCAGCGCCTCCGTCGTCAGCAGCAGCGAGGCCACCGACGCCGCGTTCTGCAGCGCCACCCGCTCCACCTTGGTGGGGTCGATGATACCGGCCTGGATCATGTCCACGAACTCGAGCGACTCCGCGTCGAAGCCGCGGGTCACCACCTTCTCGGCCTTGACCTTCTCCACGATCACGCTGCCCTCGAGCCCCGCGTTCTCCACGATCTGGCGGATGGGCTCCTCTAGCGCGCGCTTCACGATCATGGCGCCGACCTTCTCGTCGCCTTCCAGCTTCAGGCCGTCGATGGACGTGGACGCCCGCAGCAGGGCCACCCCACCGCCCGGCACGATGCCCTCCTCCACCGCCGCGCGGGTCGCGTTGAGCGCGTCCTCCACGCGGGCCTTCTTCTCCTTCATCTCCGTCTCGGTGGCCGCGACCACGTGGATCACCGCGACGCCGCCCGCGAGCTTGGCCAGGCGCTCCTGGAGCTTCTCGCGGTCGTAGTCGGAGGTGGCCTCATCGGCCTGCGCGCGGATCAGCTTGATCCGACCCTCGATGTCCTGACGGGCGCCGGCGCCGTCGACGAGCGTGGTGTTGTCCTTGTCGATCACCACCCGCTTGGCGCGGCCCAGGTCGTTGAGCGAGAGGCTGTCGAGCTTGATGCCGAGCTCCTCGGCCACCACCTTGCCGCCGGCGAGGATGGCGATGTCCTGCAGCATGTCCTTGCGGCGATCACCGAAGCCGGGCGCCTTCACCGCCGCGACGTTGAGCACGCCGCGCAGCTTGTTGACGACCAGGGTCGCGAGCGCTTCGCCCTCGATGTCCTCGGCGATGATGAGCAGCGGCTTGCCGGAGCGCGCGACCTGCTCCAGCACCGGGATGAGCTCCGTCATCGAGGAGATCTTCTTCTCGGTGATCAGGAGGTAGGGGTCGTCGAGCGAAACCTCCATCCGCTCGCGGGTGGTGACGAAGTACGGCGAGAGGTAGCCGCGGTCGAACTGCATGCCCTCCACGACCTCGAGGGTGGTCTCCAGGCCCTTGGCCTCTTCGACCGTGATCACGCCCTCCTTGCCGACCTTGTCCATCGCGTCCGCGATGATGTTGCCGATCGTCTCGTCGCCGTTGGCAGAGACGATGCCGACCTGGGCGATGTCCTTCTTGTTCGCGGTCGGCTTGGACATCTTGCGAAGCTCGCCCACGACGGTCTCGACCGCCTGATCGATGCCGCGCTTGAGGTCCATGGGGCTGTGTCCGGCGGCGACCAGCTTGAGGCCTTCCTCGTAGATGGCCCGGGCGAGCACGGTGGCCGTGGTCGTGCCGTCACCCGCCTTGTCGGAGGTCTTGCTGGCGACCTCCTTCACCATCTGGGCGCCCATGTTCTCGAACCTGTTCTCGAGATCGATCTCCTTGGCGACCGTGACGCCGTCCTTCGTCACCGTGGGCGAACCGAACGACTTCTCGAGCACCACGTTCCGGCCCTTGGGCCCGAGGGTGACCGCCACCGCATCCGACAGGATCCGAACGCCCCGGAGGATCTCCTCACGCGCGCTCTGGTGGAAGTGAATCTCCTTCGCTGCCATTGCAACCTCCCGAATTGACTCTGTTTTTTTTGGAATTCGGCCGTTAGCACTCGGCCAAGGCGAGTGCCAACTTAAGGGTCGTGGGGCGAATGTCAATGCGCCCCGGACCGGAGAGATGCGGAACGGACTACTCGGCGAAGCGGACGATGTTGAGAAGCCGATCGAAATCTATCGGCTTGGGGAGGGCGAAGGCGGCGCCCTTCCGCAGTCCCTGGTCGACGACTTCGGCCGAGGGGTAGGCGGTGAGGATGATGACCGGCACGTTGCGGTGCCGTTCGTCCTTCTTGAGCAGCTCCACGAACTGCAGCCCGTCCATGTAGGGCATCATCAGGTCCGTAATCACCAGGTCGATGTCTTCACGACCGAGCACGTCGAGCGCCTGGAGCGCGTCGCCGGCGGAGTGCACGACCATCCCGTGCTTCTCGAAGAAGCGGGAGAGCATCGTGCAGAGCTCCAGATCGTCATCGACCACGAGGATTTTCAAGACGGGACCCGGAAAAGCCGAGGCACCGTAACAACGCGACTCCGCGTTGACAACGCAAGGTATCGCCACCCAATGTGCCTCCATGGCGCGCGCGCAGATGACGACGCTGCTCGAGCAGGCAGCCTCGTTGTGGGAGGAGCGGCAGTTCGACGACGTGCTGCGAATCTCGGAGGAGATCCTGGCAGCCGACCCGCGGAGCGCGCCGGCGCGACACTTCCGGGCGGCGGCGCTGCTCGAGCAGGGCCGGCGGGACGAGGCGCTCGCCGAATTCGAACGGGCGCAGAAGCTCGACGCGCACGACCCGGAGATCCTGCTCGGCCTGACCGACCTGCTGGTCTGCCACTCGGGCGAGGACCTCGAACAGATCGGACGCGGCCTGCTGCTGTGCGAGAAGGGCCGCAAGCTCGCCCGGCGCGAGGAGGATCCCGAGCTCGAGTTCGAGTTCCTCGTGCTCGAAGGCACCGGGCTCAACCACGTGGGCGAATCGGCGCGCGCCCTCGGGGCGCTCGACGCGGCGCTGCAGATCCTGCCCGGGTCGCTCGGCGCCCAGCTCGAGCGGGCGATCGCGCTGTTCGAGCTGTGCCGGTTCGACGAGGCGAAGAAGGCGTTCGAGCAGATCGTCCGGGAAGCGCCCGATGCGCCGCGGGCCCATCACCACCTCGGGCTGATCGCCGAGCGCCGCGGCGAGGAGAAGGAGGCCGCGCGCTGCTTCCAGCGGGCTCAGGAGCTGTTGCCCGAAGAGTTCCCTCCGCCGGTGCGGCTGGATGATGCCGAGTTCGACAAGGCCGTCGAAGTCGCCATCGCCCAGTTGCCCGAAGACGTGAGGGAGTACCTCGAGAACACGACGATCGCGGTGGAGCCGATCCCGGCGGACGAGGACTTGGTCTCCAGCGACCCTCCCCTCTCCCCCTCCATCCTGGGCGTATTCCGGGGGACACCCGTGGGCGAGCGCAGCATCGACAACGCGTGGGACCACGCGCCGGCGTCCATCATTTTGTACCAACGGAACCTCGAGCGCTTCGCCCGGACGCGGGAGGAGCTGATCGAGCAGATCGAGATCACCGTGATGCACGAGTTCGGGCATCTGATCGGGCTCGACGAGCACGATTTGTGGGAGCGAGGTCTCGACTGAGTTCGAACCGCGGTTGGCAGGTTCGGTTCCGGTGCCCTACCGCCACTTCTCCGCGAGCTTCGAGGCGACCTCGATGCTCTGCTCGACCGCCTTGGTGCTGGCGCGTACCGGGTCCTGCAGCCCGAGCATGACCCGGGCGAGCTCCACGTTCCGGGTCGCCCAGAAGCCGGGCAGCACCATCCGCTCCGCGGCGCGCAGGACCTGGTAGAGGAAGTACACCCCGGCGACCGTCACGGCCGCATACGCTGCCAGCTGGGCCATCAACAGCTTCAGCACGTTGGTCGGGAGATCCTGGGACGTCAGCGCCCACACGCGTTCGATGTGCGAATACGAACCGTACAGCAGCGCGCAGATGCCGACGATCCCGAACAGCCCGAGCGCGTAGCCGACGGCGCGCCGCTCTGCGAGCACCAGCGCGTACTGACTCAGGTTCTCTTCGGACTCCGCGTGAGCCGCCGTCGCGGCGGGTTCATACCCCGGAGGAGGCGGTGATGTGAGGACCTCGACCTCGCTGCTCAGCTCTGGGCCAGCCATCTACAATCCCGCCCACACCTGGAAGCGGAGTTTCGCCGCCTGTTCCGACACCTTGAACAGCTGCGCGAGCTTCTTGAGGTCCGCCCCGAACGCCTGGGCGGCGGGATCCATCATCCACAGCGGCATCAGGAGGTCCGCCGCGAACTGGTTCGCCTGGATCTCCATGGTGTTCCCGGCGAACGTGCTGTCGTTGTGGCGGTAGGCGCGGTCCACCGAATGGAGCATCAGGTGCCCCAGCTCATGGGCCACCGTGAAGCGCTGCCGGACGAGGGCCTCCCCCTTCCGGATGAGGATCAGGGCGTCATCCCCTTCGACGCGCAGCTCCCCGGAGTGGTGATCCGACCAGCCGAGCGTGATGCCCAGCCGCTGCGCGACCGCCTGAACGTCCACGGGCGGGAAGGCGATCCCCAGGGTTCGGAGGATGTCGTCGGCACCCGCCCGCTCTTCCTTGAGCGTCTTCCAGAGCGGCGGCTGTGAAATTGGCTTCCTCATCGCACTGCTTCGCATGGAGCCCCCCACAGGTAGGACCGACTGCTCGTCCGGACGAGTATCCCCCAGGTAACCACCTGAGTGACTGCGCGCCAGTATACGCAAGCCACTGACGCCGCAAGCAAGTGAGTCGGACTTCAGACGCCGGGAGGACGCGAACGGCGCGTCGGCAGGGGTCCTCGCCGAACGAGGTCTCGTGTACAGATGTTGGCGTGAAGTCACGGATAACCCCTCTCGACCCGATGCCCACGCAGGCGCGACCGGCGGCGTTTCCGAGCCCGTTCGACGAGCTCGGACCGGGCGAGCTGGCGCGCCGGGCCGCGGAGGCGCTGCAGGGAGAGCTGCGTGCGGGCCAGGTCGCCCCGGGGATTCCGAGCGCGCTGCTGGACGGTCCGGGCGGTGGGAAGATGTTCGGGGTCCTCGTCGTGCAGCAACCAGACGGGGCCATGGGCTTCCTGCGTGCCTTCTCGGGGATGCTGGCGGGGCGCTGGGACCTCGGCGGCTACGTCCCCCCGTTCTTCGACCGGGAGGCACGGGAAGAAGTGGAACCCCGGGGCGAGGCCACGGTCAAGGCGCTGCTCGCGAAAGCGGAGGCGTTCCGGACCTCCCCGGAGTTCACGGGGCTCTGCACCGAAGATGACGCCCAGCAGGAGCGGCACGCCCGGGAGCTCGCGGCGATGCGGCTCCGCCACGACCAGCGGCGAGGCCTGCGCCGGGAACGTCGGGAGCAGATCGCGGCATCCAGCGCGCTCTCCGATTCCGGGAAGCGCGAGCTGCTGCACGCGTTGGATCAGGAGAGCCGGGGCGACAAGGCCGAGCGCCGCCGATTGGAGGAGGCCCATCGCGCGGAGCGTCTCACCGTGGCGCCGCGACGTTCACGCGCGGAGCGACGGCTGCGCGCGCTCGAGCGTCAGCGGCGGATGTTCTGCGGCGCGCTGATGAAGCGGATCTTCGACACCTATGCCGTGCCAAACGCGCGCGGGGAACGCCGCCTCCTCCGGACCGTCTATGGCGGGATGGAGCCGCCTTCTGGCGCCGGTGACTGTGCTGCGCCGAAGCTGTTGGCTTTCGCCTTCTCGCGGGGCTTGCGTCCGCTGGCGCTCGCCGAGTTCTGGTGGGGAGCGCCGCCCTCCTCGGGGGGGCGCATCCAGGGCGCGTTCTACCCGGCGTGCCGCGACAAGTGCGGGCCTCTGCTCCGCTACATGCTGGAAGGAATCGAAGTCGCGCCGCCCCGGACGTTCGCGCCTCCGAAGGCCCCTGGGGGCGACCTGTCGATCGTCTTCGAAGATGCATCTCTGGTGGTCATCGACAAGCCGGCCGGCCTGCTCTCGGTCCCCGGCCGTGATCCAGCGTTGTCGGACTCGGTGCTGACCCGGCTGCGAGAGCGCCACCCGAACGCCTCGGGTCCACTGCTGGTGCACCGGCTCGACCTCGACACCTCGGGGCTCCTCGTCGCGGCGCTCGACGCTACGACGCACGCCGACCTGCAGCGGCAGTTCCTCCATCGCGAAGTACACAAGCGGTACGTGGCCTGGCTTCAGGGCGCCGTGGCTTCAGAGGGGGGGACGATCGAGCTCTCCTTCCGCGTCGACGTCAACGACCGACCGCGGCAGATCTATGACCCGGTGCACGGGAAACACGGGGTCACCGACTGGCAGGTGCTCGAGCGGCGGGGAGACTGGACCCGGGTGGCGTTCCATCCGCGCACCGGCCGGACCCACCAACTCCGCGTCCATGCCGCCCATCCACTCGGACTGGGGGCCCCGATCGTGGGTGACCGCCTTTACGGGCGCGAGGACGCCCGCCTGTTCCTGCACGCGGAGTCGATCACCTTCCGACATCCGGCGAGCGGACAGCGCCTGTCCTTCGAGCGCGCGGCCCCATTCTGAGGCCATCCTTCAGACCGCGACCCTTTCTGCGTGTGGGATCCCGGAAGCCGATCCGGGTGTCGAACGCCACCAGCCCGAACAGCACGAGAATCGGCGCGACCATCGAGGGCTCGCCGACAAACACATAGAGCAGCGGTCCGATGATCGCGCCGCTGAAGAACGACCCGAAGATGGCGAGGTGGAGTCGAAGCCGCTTGAGCTCGTCGTGCGCCCGCGAGTGCCACACGTGCGTGAACCTGTGCAGGAGCGGACGCCCTCGCGTGCTCTCCCGGAACCACCCCACCAGACGAACGGTCTCGATCGCGAGGTCGGTCACGATGCCGGTCACGTGCGTCGTCCGGACGACCGCACCGGAGAGCTTGGTCACCAGCGCGTTCTGCATCCCCATCGACAGGCCCAGCAGACACACCGCGAGCGTGTGGGCGCCCCGAACAGCCTGGAAGCGATCGTGTGCCAGCACGAGCACCAGCACCAGCGCCCCTGCCTCCGCGAGCAGCGCAAATGAGTACCGGGCGCGTCGATGGCTCTTTGCCAGCGCGACCAGCGCCGTGGCCAAGACCGCGCCGACGTAGAACGCGACCACCAGCAGCGCCGCGGCGATCGCCACGTCCGCACGCCCCTGCGCCAACTCGTCGCCGATGCGGGCGACGTTCCCGGTCACGTGCGAGGTGTACACGCCGAGCATCATGAACCCGCTGGCGTTCACCGCCCCCGCGACGAAGGGAAGCACGAGCACGAGGATCGCGTTCTCGAACCAGTCGCGGTTCCTGATGACGAATCTCAACAAGCGCTCATCCCTTTCAGAGGCGGCTGTCTCGAACAGCGGACGCGACGAAAGTGGCGCTGCGAAACGAACACGCCGTTCTCTTATCGCCGTCGTATGTTCCTCGCCATGGCCGACGCAGTGAAACTCCATACCCTCGCTTCCCTGGTGGCCAGGGAGCTCTCCCTCCCAGAACCCGGCGTGACCCGGACGCTCGATCTGCTGGACGGCGGAGCCACCGTTCCGTTCATCGCCCGGTATCGGAAGGAGGCGACCGACGGGCTCGACGACGCAGCGATCCAGCGGATCAGCGACCACGCCGAGGTCGTCGGCACGCGTGAGAAGCGCCGCGGCACCATCCTCGAGAGCATCCGCGAGCAGGGGGCGCTCACCCCGGAGCTGGAGAAGAAGGTCCGGAACGCCGGCACGCTCGCCGAGCTCGAGGACCTCTACCTCCCCTGGAAGCCGAAGCGCCGGACCCGGGCCCAGGCCGCCCGGGAGAAAGGGCTTCAGCCCCTGGCCGACCAGCTCCTGGCCCAGGGCCCTCGCGCTCCCTCGCTCGAAGAGCTGGCAAAGCCGTTCATCGACCCCACGAAGGACCTGCCGGGTCCGGACGAAGTGCTCGCCGGCGCGCGGGACATCGTGGCGGAGGTGATCGCCGAGCGGAGCGAGATCCGCGCCGCGGTGAGGAGGCTGTTCTCGGACAAGGGCGACCTCACCGTCGAGGTCGCGCGGGGGAAGAGCAAGGCCCCGGAGCTGGCGAAGTACCAGGAGCACGTCGGTCGCGCGGAGCGGGCAGCTCTTGCGCCGTCGCACCGGGTCCTGGCGGCAGAACGCGGAGAGTCGGAAGGCCTGCTTCGGGTCTCGGTCGAGGTCCCCCGCGACGAGGTGCTCGCCCTCCTGGACCGCCAGGTTCGCAGGCCCGGCGCCGCGCCCGTCATTGCGCAGCAAGTGGGGTTGGCGATGGCGGATGCCACGGACAGGCTCGTGCTGCCCTCGCTCGAATCAGAGTACCGCCGCGAGCTGAAGTCCCGGGCCGACGCTGAAGCGATCCGGGTCTTCGCCCAGAACCTCGAAGCGCTGCTGCTGGCGTCGCCCATGGGACCTCGTCCGGTGGTGGCGATCGATCCAGGGCTGCGGACCGGGTGCAAGGTCGTCGCCCTCGATGGGCGCGGCGAGGTCCTGGAGCACGCGACGATCTACCCGCACACGGGGCGGGAAGCGGAAGCCGGCCAGCAGCTCGCGAAGGTGATCCGCGCCCATTCGCCCGTGGCAATCGCCATCGGCAACGGGACCGCCGGCCGCGAGACCGAAGCCTTCGTCCGCAAGCTGCAGACCGGCGGCGCCATCCCCCGCGAACTGAAGGTCGTCAGCGTCAGCGAGGCGGGCGCGTCGGTCTATTCGGCCTCCGAGCTCGCTCGAACCGAGCTGCCGGAGCTGGACGTGACGATCCGCGGGGCCGTGTCTATCGGACGGCGCCTGCAGGACCCGCTCGCCGAGCTGGTGAAGATCGACCCGAAGAGCATCGGCGTAGGGCAGTACCAGCACGACGTGGACCCCACCGCCCTGTCGGCGGCGCTGGACCGGGTGGTGGAGATTGCGGTGAACCGCGTCGGGGTGGACCTCAACACCGCGTCCCCCACCCTCCTCCGGTACGTCGCCGGACTGGGCCCGGCCCTCGCGCAGGCGATCGTCGCGTACCGCGCCTCCGAGGGCCCGTTTCGTACCCGGAGCGCCCTCAAGAAGGTGCCGCGACTCGGGGCCCGAGCCTTCGAGCAGTGCGCGGGATTCCTCCGCATCCGCGGCGGCGATGAGCCGCTGGACGCGAGCGCGGTCCACCCGGAGCGATACCCACTGGTCGCGCAGATGGCGAAGGATCTCGGGGTGAACCGGGGCGAGCTCGTCGGCAACGCGGCCCTGGCCGATCGGGTTCCATTCACCCGCTACGTGAACCCTGCCGAAGGCGTCGGCGAGCCCACCCTGAAGGACATCGTCGCCGAGCTGAAGAAGCCGGGGCGGGACCCTCGCGCGGAGTTCACCGAGGTGGGCTTCGATCCGAACGTGACGGAGCTCTCGCACGTGCGCGAGGGCATGGTGCTCAACGGCGTGGTCACCAACGTCGCGGCCTTCGGCGCCTTCGTCGACCTCGGCGTGCACCAGGACGGACTGGTGCACGTCAGCGAGCTGGCGAACCGGTTCGTGAAGGATCCCGCCGAGGTCGTGAAGGTGGGCGACCGGGTCCGGGTGAAGGTGCTGACGGTGGATCAGGCGCGGAAGCGCATCGGGCTGTCCATCAAGGCGCTGCAACCCGCCCCCACCGGAGGTGCGCCAGGGCCGAAGCAGTCCTTCAACGCGCCGAGGTTCCGCAACGGTCGATAGAGTCCCTTTTCTTGCCCGATCCGTCGGGCGCTCTACGGTTCGCACCATGGACAAGACCTTCCTGGTGCAGCAGCTCGGCGCGAAGCTGCGCGACGCTGTTCAGCAGACCCACCGGGCCGCCTCGGAAGCGCGACAGGACGCGCGATCCGGCGCCTCCCGCGCGGTGAACATGGCAAAGGGACAGGGACTCCGTTCGGTCGCTGCCCGCGAGGCGCTGGATGCGATGGACCAGTTCCACGTGCGACCCCTTCGGAAAGGCGACCCCATTGGCCTCGGCGCGGTGGTCGAGGTCGAGGCCGAGGAGTCGGGTCGTACGCTGTTCATCGCGCCGACGGGCGCGGGCGAAGAGCTCACCGGCCCGGACGGGGACGGCATCTTCCACGTCGTCACCCCCACCTCACCGTTCGGCCGCGCGTTGATGGGGAAGCGGGTGGGCGACGTCGTCGAGGTGACGATCCAGGGCGAGCTGACGGAGTGGACGATCTCCTGGGCCACCTAGCCGGGGCCTCGCCGACTACCCCCCGGACGACGTCGGCGTATCGCGACGCACGTTGAGGTCCACGGTCCGGGCATGCTCGTTCCGGCGCGAGTGCTCGGGCGGAACGCCGTACTGCTCGAGCCGGCGATAGAGCGTCTTCCGATCCATCCCCAGGGTCTTTGCCGCGAGGGTGCGGCTTCCGCCGACCACTTCGAGCACGTGGAGGATGTAGCGCCGCTCGAGCTCGGCGATGGGCACCAGCGCATCCATCGGCGCATTCGAGGTGAGCACCTGCCACCCGCGGTGGTTCCGGATCCGCTCGGGCAGGTCCTCGACGGCGATCTGCTCCGAGGTCGCCACCGTCACTGCGCGTTCGATGCAGTTGTGGAGCTCCCGGACGTTCCCCGGCCAGTGCCAGCTCAGCATCCGCTCCGCCGCCGCCGGCGACAGCGCGGTCACGTCCTTCCCCGTCCGCGCCGCCTGCTGCTGGATGAACCTCAGCGCGAGCAACAGGACGTCCTTCCCGCGGGCGCGAAGCGGCGGGAGCTCGAACGAGGTCACGTTCAGCCGATACAGGAGCTCCTCCCGGAAACGCCCGACCCGGGAGAGGATCTCCAGGCTCTGGCTGCTGGCGGCAAGGATCCGGACATTGAAGGGGAGCTCCGTGTCACTCCCTACCGGCCGCACGCGCCGCGTCTGCATCGCGCGCAGCAACTTGGGCTGAAGCCCCAGCGGGAGCTCGCCGATTTCGTCGAGGAACAACGTCCCGCCCTCGGCGCGCAGGAACTGACCGGCTCTCGCCGACCCACCGTCGGTGAACATGGTGCCCGAGCTCTGGCCGAAGAGCTCTCGTTCGAGCTGCCCCTCGGGCCAGGCGGCGCAGTTCACGGTGATGAACGGCCCCTGGGCACGCGGGCTGCGCTGGTGAAGCGCCCGCGCGGCGAGCTCCTTGCCCGTGCCGCTCTCTCCCATCAGCAGCACGGTCGCGTCGGACTCTCCCGCCCGCTCCAGCGACGCCCAGAACTGCCGGAACTCAGGGCTCTCGCCGACGACCTCGTCCAGGTGATCGGAGTGTCGAAGCGCCCGGCGCAGCCGCGTGAGCTCGGCACAGAGCTGTCGGTGGCGAATGGCTCGATCGACCGCCAGGGTGAGCGCCTCGGGGGACAGAGGCCGCTGCACCACATCCCAGGCCCCTGCCCGGGTGGCGGCGACGCTGGCCTCATACGAGGGCTGGTTGTTGACCATGATCAAGGGAACATCCGGGTGCTCCCGAACGAGCCGCGCGTTCAGCTCCGCTCCGTTGGGGCCCGGAACCCGGAAGTCCACGAGCACGGCATCCACATCGGACGTCAAATCCCTCCGGATTCCGTCCTCCGCGAGGGTGGAGACCGCCACCTCGAAGCCGCGGCGGCGAAGCTCTGACGACATCGATTCCGCGGCGTCTCGGTCATCCGAGAAGATCAGGACGCTCCCGCGTGCGGGGCGCGCGATGTCTTCCTGCGCGACCATGATTCCCCCCCCGGACGGCGACAATGAAACCGTCCATTGGCGCGGCACTTTGCGGTGTTCCCCCCCATGGCGCAAGATACCCACACCGCGTGTGCGCCCGCGCCGACGGCACGGGGCAAGTTGCCCCGATGACGTCCGCCCGGTCTCCAGGCGTCTTGAGATGGGTTCAGTACACACGGGAACGATGGCTTGGGCTCATCACGCGGGGGCGGTAGACTCTCCGGCGCCGTGAACACTCCTACTCCAGCCGCCCAGCAGAACCGTCCCGCATTCAGAGTTCGCCCGGCGCGTCGCGGTGACGCCGATGCAATGGCGTCGCTCCTCGGAGAGCTCGGATACCCGAACGCCGCGGATCAGGCCACCGTCCACTGGGTCATCAGCCACCCGGAGATCGAGGTGCTGGTCGCGGGTGACGCCCAGGACAAGGCGGTTGGGATGATCTCCTTCTCCCATCGCCCACAGCTTCGTCTGAACGGGCGCATGGCGCGGGTCGAGGAGCTGGTGGTCGCCGAACACTGGCGGCGACGTGGCGTCGGCCGCGAGCTGATGCGGCATGCGCTCGAACGTGCGCGTTCACTCAGCGTCAAGCAGGTCGAGCTGGTGACCCACAGCGGGCGCGACAGCTTCGCGCGGCCCTTCTACGCGTCCTGCGGGTTCACCGAAATCGACGCGGTCGTGCTCCGGATGGACCTGCCGCCCAAGGGCCGCTGAAGCGGACCCCTATCTGCGGACGGAGGCGACGAGCTTCTCCAGCCGTGCGCGGTCCTCCAGCGACACGAAGTTGAACCGGAGCCCCACCGCTTCGTCTCGTACCCAGGCGATCGTGGCGTCGAGCTGAACGAGCTCGTCTGCGATCGTCATCGACACCTTCACCACGGCGCCGACGTCGTAGCGGCGCTGGGTCCTCACGCACAAGCCGCCGACCGAGAGGTTCAGCGAGTACGCGCGAAAGGCCTTTGCGGCCTGCGACGCCTCCTCGAACCGGACCTCGACGCGTGCCGGCACGCGCTCGCTGCGACGCCGCTCATCCATTTCACTTGCCCCCGTTCCCGTCATGGCGTCATTCAAGCACGAACTTCCCCGCAGTCATCCGCCGGGTTTCCAGTAGGATCGCGCCCGCCAAGCAGCCCGGAGGCCACCATGGACGCAGCGCGTCATCTCGCCGTGCTAGCCCTGTTCGTCTTCAGCATTGCCTGTGATGACCACCCTTCGGAGCGAACGGATGCCGGCGCGCCCGACTCCGGGGCGGTGGACGCCGGCGACGGAGAACCCCGGGACGCGGGGCGGCCTCCGGGATACGAGTGCAGCGTCACGACGCAGGACTGCGCGGAAGGTGAGAGCTGTCTGCTCTTCCAGGACGACGCAGGCACGTTCGGCGCGCGCTGCTTCGCGGGGTGCAGCGTCACCGAACAGGACTGCGGTGCCGGGCTCAAGTGCGCGTACGCGCTCGATGGTGGCACAGCTTCGCGCGAATGCGTCCCCGCGGGAGATGCCGGCGAGGGCGAGCCCTGTACGACCACGGTCCTCTCCGACACCTGCGGCGCCGGATTGATCTGCGTGCCGGACGAACTCGCGGACGGTGGCGCGGCCACGGTGTGCATGCGCTATTGCAACTCGAACCAGGACTGCACCGCTCCGCAGGCGTGCTTCGTGGTGGTCCTGCCAGAGCAGAACCCCGAGCGGCCCTACATCTGCGAGACACCCTGCAGCCTCTTCGGAGCGGACTGCCCGCCCGGTCTGTCCTGCTACCCGGGATCCGTGGCGCCGGGCTGCTACCCGACGGGGGCTACGGCAGTGGAGCAACCCTGCACGTACTCGCTCGAGTGCGTCGCCGGGACAGCCTGCGTCGACGGTTTCTGCCGTCAGCTCTGCGCCCATCCCTCCGGAACGCCCGCGTGTCCGAGCGGGACCTGCACCGGGCTCGAGGTGCCCGGCGTCGACGGCGTGGGCGCCTGTCTGTAGCCGACGGGCGTCAGCCGGTGCTCTTCATTCCGAAGGCGATTCCGGACACGGTGACCGCGAGCGCCCGCCGCAGCTCCTCCGGCCGCGCGTCCTCGGGCGCAGCGCGCCACTGCGGCAGGAGCTGGATCTGGATGTAGTTCAGCGGGTCGACGTAGGGATTGCGGAGCCGGATCGACTCGGCCAGCACCGGCTGCGTCTCCATCAGCCGCTTGTGCCGGGTGAGCGCGAGCACCCACTTCACGCTGCGCTCGTACTCCGACTCCACCGCGCTCCAGATCCGCTCGCGGACAGCCTTCGACTCGACGAGGGCCGAGTATCGCCGGGCGATGTACAGGTCGGTCTTTCCGAGGGAGAGCTCGGCGTTCTCGATCACCTGGTTGAAGAACGGCCAGCTCGCGTACATCTCTTGAAGGCGCTCGAGCCCCCGGGGACTGGAGGTGGCGAAGGCCTCCAGGGCGTGGCCCAGGCCATACCAGGCGGACAGGAGGTGGCGGGACTGCGTCCAGGAGAACACCCAGGGGATCGCGCGGAGCTGGCGAAGGTCAGGGGTTCGCTTGCGCTTGGCAGGACGTGAGCCGTAGCGGAGGTGCTCGATGAGGTCGATCGGCGTCGCCTGACGGAAGTACTCGGTCAGCTCGGGCGTGCCGTAGACCAGCGCCTGATAGCAATGCCTCGACGTCTCGGCCATTTCGGCCAGCCAGGCTTCGTAGCGCTGGAGCTTTCCTTTCGCGAACGCCCTCGGGGGGAGACAGTACGCGCCGATGACGGCCGAGGTGAGCTGCTCGAGGTTCCGTCCGGCGATCTCCGGCGAGGAGTACTTCAGCGAGATGACTTCACCCTGCTCGGTGATCCTGATTCGCGCGCCGTGCGAGGCGTCCGGCTGGGCGCGCAGGCTGCGGAAGCTCTGTCCGCCGCCCCGGTCGATGCTCCCGCCCTTGCCGTGGAACAGCCGGAGCTTCACCCCCAGCTCGTCCGACAGCTCCGCGAGACGGCGCTGCGCCCGATAGAGGTACCAGTTTGCCGCGAGGTACCCGCCATCCTTGTTCGAGTCCGAGTACCCGAGCATGACCTCCTGGATGTCGTCCCTCCGGCGCAGGTGCGCGCGGTAGTCCTTGTCGGTCCACAGCTCGCGCATCACCTCGACGCACGCGTCCAGGTCCTCGATCGTCTCGAACAGGGGCACCACGTCCAGCGCCTCGAGCCCGACCTTGCGCGCACGTCCGAGCACGCCGCGGAGATCGCCGGCGCTCCGGGTCATGCTGATCACGTAGCGATGGGACGCCGCTTCGCCGTGGGCGCGCTGCAGCTTGCGCATCGTCTCCAGCTCAGCGTCGATCTCCGAAGGCGCGTTCTCCAGCTTCTCCGAGTGGTCGCGGAAGTCGAGCTCGGCGAGGTGGAGCCCGAACACGCGCACCTGCTGGATGAGGGTGGCGATCCGGCTGGACGCCGCCCGGTGCGCACCGATGCGAAGGAGCCCCGCCTGGATGCCCTCCAGGCCTTCGAGCAGCTCGTCCCGGCTCAGTCGCTGCTCCTCCAGAAGCGCGTTCAGCGCCACCAGATCGCGCCGGAAGACCTCGTGCGGCTGGACCCACTCCTCCGGCCCCCGTTCGGATGTCGTCGGCGGGGTTCCGGGGACCGCGTGGGAGAGCTCCTCCATCAGGTGATGCAGCTCGCGGGAGTACAGACGCCGGATGTCTTCGGATTGCAGGTCCATCGCCTGTCGGCTGACCTGCGGGGTCACGAAGGGGTTCCCGTCGCGGTCGCCGCCCACCCAGCTGGCGAACGTGAGGAAGGCCCGGGTTCGCCGGACGCCCGGGTACGCATCCTTCAGCGCGGCGTCGAAGCTCCGGTAGAAGTCGGCGACCGCGTCGAAGATCGTGCGCTCGAAGAAGAACAGCGCGTTCTGGACCTCGTCGAGCGGGCCCACCGGATGGAGCCGCACCTCCTCCGTGTGCCAGAGCGTCTCGAGCACCTCCGGAGCCAGCCCCAGGTTCCGGGAGAGCCTCAGCAGATGGTTGAGCGTCGTGCGCCGCTTCGCCTCGGTCGGGTGTGCCGTGAACACCGGCTCGACGGAGAGCGCGTCCAGGCACTCCTGGACCTTCCGGGCCGGCACCCTCGCCTGCTTCAGCTCGCGAAAGACCGCCTGCACCGAGCGGGGATGGGCCGGGGTGGACGCGAGGTGCCGCAGCCGCGCCCTCTCTTCGGCGAGGTTCACCAGCTGGAAGAACAGGCTGAACGCGTGGGCCACCGCCGCTGCGTCCGACAGCGACAGATGCGCGACCCGCTGAATGAACCTCTTCTGCGCCGCGTCGTCGTCGCCGGCGCGCACCGCCCGGGCGAGGACGCGAATCTGCTCCACGTGATCGAAGACCCGGCGCCCGGCCTGCTCTCGGATGACCTCTCCGAGCTGCGTCGTGAGCGACCGTACCTCGCGTCTGAGGACTGGATCCATCTGCCCGGCGCATACCGGCGCGACCCGCCTCCGGCAGCCTTCTCGTCGGCGCAATGCCCGAAATCCGACATTTGCTTGCCGGGAAGGTGCCGAGCGCCCGGCTGGCGCCTCCTGCGGCCCGGCGGCGGGCTTGCGCGCCGAGTCCTCTGCGTTACGTGAGATACATGATGGAAGTCACAGCGAAGAGAACCGGCGATCAGTCTGCGGACTTCGATCTGCCGGAGGGTTGCGGTCTTTGCGGCCAGACCCTGGCCGTCCGGGTGAGCCCGGCGGGCGCGTGGGCGGTGTGCCAGCACTGCCGGTGGTTCTTCCACCCGCAGCTGCAGCTCCGCCAGGAGGGTGTCGAGGTCACGATTCCGGCTGCCGCGGAAGCGTAGGACCGAGCCACCTCGGAGACGTCAGGTGCCGATGCGCTGCAGCGAGATCAGCGGCGCGTCGGCATTTCGGGCGACGGTGAGATCGATCACGCAGTCGAGCATCCAGTCGCCGCCCTCTCCCTGCGAATCGAAGATGCGCTGCTGCGCGCGCCAGGTGCGTGGCCCTTCTTCCCGCAGGATCGTGTGGATGGGCTGCCGCGCCCTGGGCGTCAGGTCCACCGCGCCGTGCGCTTCGAAGTACGGGGCCATCTCCGCCTCCAACTGCTCGTGCGTCCACTCGCCTTCCTTCTGCTGGAAGATCGCGGCAGTGGCCTCCTCCCAATCCTTCGTCGCCACCGCCTTGAGCAGCCGGTGCAGCTCGGCGCGCACACGGGCGGTGAACCGCTTGAGGTCCTTCGTCGGGTCCACGGTCTGCAGGCTCCCGAGCTTCACCTCCTCGGGGGCGATGACCTTCGCGCGCTCCGGGTCGCGCATCCGCTCCCACTCGTCGAGCAGGCTCGAGTCCACCGCGCGCAGCATCACGCGCATCTGGGCGATCAGGTCCTCGACCTCTTCGGTGCGCATGGACTCGGGCACGGTCTGCAGCAGGGTCTTGTAGACCTCCGACAGGTAGCGCAGCAGCACGCCTTCGCTGCGCTGGAGTCCGTAGTCCCGGATGTAGTCGTTGAACGTGCAGAACCGCTCGACCATGTCGCGGGCGATCGACTTGGGCCGGATGTTCTCCGCGCC
>JBAWAM010000950.1:0-2026 GCA_049589315.1 Myxococcaceae bacterium | reverse complement strand
TCGCGCGCCGGCGTCGGCGGTCGTAGTCGCGCCGTCCGTCCGGTCGACACGTGGGTCTTCTGAGGACCGAATCCCTCGCGTGGCGAACGATTCGATCCACGCCTGACCTGTCCGGGGCCTGGCTAGGACCTGGCCTTCGGCCGAGTCGTCCTCTTCACGGCAGCCCGGGTGGTCTTCGCCGCCGCCCGGGTCGTCTTCGCCGCCGGCCGGGCTGCGCTCTTGGTCCTGGCCAGGGTCGTCTTCGCCGCGGGCCCCGCGGCCCTGGCGACGCTCTTTCCCTTCGCGCTGGCCTTTCGGGGCGCCTTCTTCGTAGTCCGGGCGCGGGCCTTCCTGGCGCCGCGGATTTTGATCTTCTCCGCCATGGCGACCTCCTGGTCGATCCCTGCGAAGGTGGACACCGGCAGGCGATTGTTCAACGGCCCGATTCGGCGCACGTCGGCCTCGAGGGACGTGATTTGCGGCCCAAGCGGCTTGCTCACCAGGCGACGCGGACGACCGCTCAGGACTGACGCCTCTTCCTTGACCGTTGAAGATCTGCCTCGTATAAGTCGCGGCCCGTCGTCACGGCGCCATAGCCAAGTGGTAAGGCAAGGGTCTGCAAAACCCTCATTCCCCGGTTCGAATCCGGGTGGCGCCTCTCGCAAGCACAAGGCCCAGGCCAAACGGCTTCGGGCCTTTGTTGTATGGTGCGCACGTCGTGCGGTTTGCCCTTCCCGGCCTGCTGATCCTCCTCCTCGCTGCGTGTGTCCACCGTCCCGCGGAGACGCCCGCGCCCGCCCAGCGGGTCGCGGCCGCGTCAACGGTCGTCATCACGGAGACCGGAGTCGGGGCGCCCGTCGAGACCGTCGAGCCTGTGGAGCCCGTGGTGCCGGTGGTCGACGACGAGCGGCAGCCGAGCACGGCCGCCGAGCTCGAGCTCCCTCCCCCGCCCGGCACCGACCAGGCCGCGCTCTACTCGAAGCGCCTGAACTTCCATGAAGGCGACCCGATCATCCCGGTGCGGTTGATGGAGGGGCAGCGCGAGGTCGTCTTCTCTCCGCGCGGGCCGATGCGGGTGAAGGTCTCGGGCCGGATCGAGAAGACGGTGCAGGCGCCGGCAGGGAGCGTGTGGCGCGCCCGGGTCACGCAGGGTGAGCCGGCGAAGCTCGCGTCGCGCGTACAGCTCGCCGAGTTCCGCTTCGTCGATCGCGAGGGGCTCTCCGCTGCGCAGCACGCGTGGGAGGCGCGTGGAATCCCGGTCGAGGTCCACACGCTCGGCTCGGTCTACGGAATCGCCGGCAAGGTCATCGACAACCGGAGCAATCTCCTCCTCCTCGCCGGCCGATTCACGCCGAAGCAGGCCGCGGCGCGGCAGAACGAGCTGCTGCGACAACACGGTGCGCGCACCTCGATCTTCGAGGAGCTCCGCGCGCCGTCCTCCGGAATCGTCGAGCTGTTCGACGCGACGGGTGCGGTGATCGCCGTCGGCCAGGATCGGCTCGACGCCGAGACCCTGGACGGGGCCCCCATTCAGGTCCGCCAGGTCGAATACGGGGTCGGCTACGACTTCCACAGCTTCGAGGACCGTACCTTTCGCGGTGCGATCCGCTTCACCATCGATCGACAGGGCCTGCTGGCGGTGGTGAACCTGGTGAAGATCGAGGACCTGCTCAGGGGCCTGGTTCCGTCGGAGATCTTCGCGCGTGCACATGAGGAGGCGCTCAAGGCGCAGGCGGTGACTGCGCGCGGCGAGGTGCTGGCCAAGGTCGGCACGAGGCACCTGGCGGACCCGTACCTGCTCTGCTCGGAGCAGCACTGCGCCGTGTACAAGGGCCTCTCCGGCGAGGTCGCCTCCACCAATGCGGCGGTCGAGGAGACCCACGGCGAGGCCCTGTTCTCGAAGGACGGGCGGCTGGTGGATTCGGTCTACAGCGCCGTCTGCGGCGGTCACACCGAGGACAACGACGTGGTGTGGGGCGGCGTCCCCAACCCCAGCCTCCGCGGGAAGCCGGAGTTGATCCTCCCCAGGGGCACCGAGCCCACCCCG
>JBAWAM010000949.1:0-2319 GCA_049589315.1 Myxococcaceae bacterium | reverse complement strand
CCGTGGCCGGCCGCGGCGGAAGCGAGGGCGCCCCCTCCTCGTCGATCCCCTCATCATGCGAGATGAAGCCGAAGTCGAAGCTGCTCCGGCGCGAGGCGTCGAGCTCGTCTCCCGGCGCGACCACCCGGGCACTTTTCTTCGAAGAAAGCTCGACCATCAGCCGATTCAGGTGCCGGGTCGCCTCCGCCGACAGCGCGTCGAAGCGGATGCCCATCCCGGGGCCATTCGCCCCGGTGAAGGAAGCGACCGTCGTCCCCGTCAGCTTGAGCGGATCCATTCCCGGCCGGACCAGCTCGAGGGCGACGGGCGTTCCGACCGGGAGCGGATCCGACGAGCGGACGAACAGCCCTCCCAGGGAGATGTTGTCGATGGGCAACCCGAGCGCGAGCACTTCGTCGCGAACGCGAACGTGTCCCGACACCCCACGCGCCTTCAGACGACGGAACTTCCTTCGTTCAGAGGTCATGACCGGAGCTCCCGGTCCGGAACACTAGCACTCCGGTCGTCGCTCAGCCTTGATGCCGCGTTCCCCCGCTGGCGTTGGGCTCGGCGTCCGGATCATCCTGGAACGCGCTGGGCAGCAGGCTGAATGGCAACACCTTGGCGAGCGCGATCAGCAGGAGCATCCCGCCCGGCGCGGCGAAGATTGCCAGCGCCGGAATCGCCTTGGCCACGTCGATGAGCTGCGCGCGCATGCGGCGTCGCTCGGCGGCGGAGAGCGATTGACCGCGGGCGGCCCGCGCGAGCAGCACGGACAGCTCGCCGGTCTCGCGGATCTCCTTCATGAGGCGCCGGTAGTTCTTCTCCAGCGTGGTCTGCATCGAGTCGACCATCTCCTCGCCCATGACGCCGGCGGCGGCCGACACGGTGAACACGTCCACCACCGACCTGTTGCGGACGTAGAACTCCGCGACTTCCAGCTCCACCCGGCGCAGCTCGTCGACATCGAACCCGAGGTCCACCGCCAGCGAATCGAGGAACGCGCGCTCTTCGGGGCCGACCCGCCCGTCGACCCGCGCCGCCAGCACCGCCTGCTGGAGCAGGAACCTCCGGGTGTGCTCGCCCCGGATCCCCGCAACCAGCTCCCGGGTCGCCGGGCGCCGGTCGAAGAAGCCCTTCACCCTCGCCTTGAGCCTCCGGGTGACCCTGCCGGGCAGGTGCAGATCGTCAATCTGCCGGAGGATGGCGCGACGGGTGGGGAAGCTCGGCTGACGCTCGGCACAGGCGAGCCCGGTCAGGACCTCGACGAGGAGCGCCGTCTGACGCGCCGCCCACGCGGAGCGCCGCTCGGCGTTGTCGCGAACGAAGGCTCCTCGCGCGAAAAAGTCGATCGCCTGGAGCCCGAAGGTGAGCGCCGTTACGTACGTCGCGCCGTTGTGCAGGACCAGCCCGTACGCCGGGTCCGCGGCAAGCGACATCGCGCGCGCCTCCAGCGCGGACTCCACCTTCGTCCAGAGTCGCCGGGGGACAGGATGGTGCGTGGGCGCCGTGATCGCCCTCGCCACCTCCTCCGCTTCCGTGAACTGCCCGGTCATGGAGGCGAGGAGGACCAGGATCTGCTCGTGCCTCGGCCCCGGCGGCGCGTGGGTGATGACCGCGAGATCCAACGCGAGCCGCGCCAGGGTCCGGACGACCGCGAGGAACAGCACCTCCTCGGGAGAGCCCGCCGAGTCGACCTGGACGGCGCAGGGCGTACCGAAGCAGAGCCCACTCTCCTGGACGCTCCGGCGCAGCCATGCCCGGGCCCGGGCCTTCGGCGATCCGCCGGCGTGCGCTTCGTCCACCCGCCTCGCGTCCTCCGAGGCGTGCGCGGCGATCTCGGCCCGGAGCAGCTCGGGGAGCCATCCGGTCTTCCCCAGTTTCATGGGCATCTCACGAGTGCCGCGGTGAATAACCGAACCGCGGAGGACTCGCCATCCCACCTGCACGCCCGACCGGTGCGCGGCCCCCGTTGCCGGATGCATATGAAATGTGCAGATGATGATGCATGAGGACGACCCTGGACCTCGACGAAGACCTGATCAACGAGGCCCTGAAGCAGACCGGCGCCTCCTCGAAGACCGAGGTCATCGAGATGGGGCTCCGCGCGCTCCTCGACCGCGAGGCGAGGAAGCGGCTGAAAGCCCTGTTCGGGAAGGTTCCGGACCTCGAGCCTGAGCGCAGGCGCAAGTGACTTCCGTCCTCGTCGACACCTCCGTGTGGCGCCGGTACTTCAGCGGCGACGCCGCCGTTCAAGGCCTGGGCGAGCTCCTCGACGAAGAGGGCACCGTCCTGACCCACCCGTGGATTCTCGGCGAGCTGGTGCTCGGCGGGCTGTCC
>JBAWAM010000948.1:0-8381 GCA_049589315.1 Myxococcaceae bacterium | reverse complement strand
GCCGCGCCGCCGGCACCCCTCTCCGTCCCTTCCGCCCCGCCTTCGTCGTCGTCTTCGCCATGGGTCCCTCCGGCTGCACGAGTGACTGGATGCAGGAGTTGCGAAGCATGCGGCGTGCCGCCAGCGTCTCCTCTCGGAAAGACGACGCGACGAAAGGAGGGTTTGAAGCTCCGGGGCTGTGATTTTTTCAGGCGTCGGTACCGGGCAGCGCAAAGGCCCGGAACGACGTCGGCTCACGCTGGCCGCCTGCCTGTAGTTTGTCCGGGGGAGTGGATCGTCATTGATGGGCTTCCCACGGGAGAGTTGAATGCCTCGACGCGTGCGCCCCCTCATTCCGGTGTTGTGGCTGCTGGCAGCGCTGGGGATGCCGGCGCGGTCCTGGGCCTATGAAGGAGAGATCCGGCGAGATGAGCCGGACGCCGGTGTGCACGTCCCGGTCCTCACCCGACCGCCGGAGCTCCTCGAGTTCGTTCAGGCGCCCTATCCCGAGGCAGCCCAGGCGGAGGGGCTGACCGGCTCGGTGAAGCTGGCGGTGACCCTCGGCGCAGACGGAAGCGTGGTGGACGTCCAGGTGATGCAGCCGGTGGGACACGGCTTCGATGAGGCGGCGGTCGAGGCGGTGAAGCGCTTCCGCTTCTCTCCCGCAGAAGTCGACCACGTCCCGGCCCCGGTGCAGATCGAGTACGTCTACCACTTCACCCTGGAGGCCCCGAAGCCGCGCGAGGACGCGCCGCCGGCACCGCCTCCCGAAGGAACCTTGATCGGTCAGCTCATCGAGCGAGGCAGCCGCTCGCGGGTGTTTGCCGCCATGGTGCGCTGTGGTGACGAGGTCGAAGCCCCCCAGGCGATGAGCGACGAACAGGGCCGCTTCACCTTGAAGGTGCTTGCCGGGACCTGTGACGTGCGGGTCGTCGCCAACGGGTACGAGCTGTTCAAGACCGTCGAGGACATCCCTGCCAACGGCACCCTCGAGGTCGTCTACCACCTGCTGCCGAAGGCGATCGGGTTCGAGACGATCGTCCGCGCCCCGCGCGAGAAGAAGGAGGTCGTCCGGCGCACCCTCGAGCGACAGGAGCTCCAAAAAGTGCCTGGCACCTTCGGAGATCCGGTCCGGGTCGTGGAGAACTTGCCGGGAGTGGCACGCGCACCGTTCGGTTTCGGAGCCTTGATTGTCCGGGGCGCCAGTCCCGATCAAACCGCGACGCTGTTCGACGGGGTGGAGATCCCGCTGCTGTACCACTTCGGCGGTGGGCCCTCGGTGGTGAACGCCGAGTTCCTCGACCGCATCGACTTCTTCCCGGGCGGCTTCGGCGCGCAATACGGACGGGCGGTGGGCGGTGTCGTGGGCGTGGAGACGCGGAAGGGCGCCAGCGACACCCTGCACGGATCGGTGGACGTGGACGTCCTCGACAGCGGCTTCTTCGTCGAGGCGCCGGTGGCGGAGGGCGTCTCGGTCGCTGCGGCGGCGCGGCGCTCCTACATCGACGCGCTCATGCCGTTCGTGCTGCCCCAGGACCCGGAAGGCGGCTCGTTGATGGTGCTCCCGCGGTACTGGGACTACCAACTGCGCGTCGACTTCGGCGGCTCGCGCAGCGCCGACGGACAGGCCTCCAGCAGCGGCTACGTGATGGCCTTCGGCTCGGATGACCTGCTGTCGGTGGTCGCCAGCGGTGGGGCGCGCAACGTCGACCTCGATCTCGACGTGCAGACCCTGTTCCATCGGGTGAAGGGCGACTGGACCTGGCGGCGCGGCAACATGACCTCTGTGTTCACGCCGTGGGCGGGGTATGACCTGGCCGGCTTCTCCCTCGGGGAGATGACCCTGGACGCGAACGTCTGGAGCGTCGGCGGAAGGGAGACGCTGACCTTCGAGCTGTCGAAGAACGTCACCGCGCGCGCCGGTTTCGACCTCAAGTTCGAGCACCTGGTCGGACAGAGCACGATGCCGGTCATCCCCGGCCTTCAGACGGTGAGGTTTCCCGGCTCGGATCCACAGACGGAGCTGCAGACGATCGACCGGGTGGTGAACGGCTTCGACGGCGCGCTGTTTGGCGAGGTGGATCTGCAGCTCGGGCCGGTGACGTTCACGCCGGGCCTGCGCGCCAGCGCCGCGCGCCTGCACGGGCAGTCGCTCTCGATGCTGGAGCCCAGGTTGTGGGTCCGCTACGCGCCGACGGACGTGTTCGCGCTGAAGGGCTCGGTAGGGCTCTACTCCCAGCCGCCCGATCCGCTGAACCTGGAGCCGGCACCGCTGGGGACGCCCTGGCTGCAGCACGAGAAGGCCTTCCAGACCAGCCTCGGCGTGGAGCAGCGCCTGTTCGACGTCGTCACCATCGACCTCACGGGTTACTACAACCGTCGCTACGACCTGATCGTCGCCCCGGGTCCGCGGGAGATCCTCGCCAACGGCGCGGTCCAGCGATTCCAGTACGCCAACGACGGGCTGGGGCGCGCGTACGGCCTCGAGGTGCTGCTCAAGCACGACATCACCCAGAATTTCTTCGGGTGGATCGCCTACACCCTCAACCGCTCCGAGCAGCGGCGGACGAACGCCACGAATGAGCGCGACGCAGTCTACAACCTGACCCCCTGGGACCAGACGCACATCCTCACCGCGGTGGGCAGCTACCGGCTTCCGGGCGGCTGGGAACTGGGCGCCAGGTACCGCCTCGTCACCGGCCGCCCGAGGACGCCGCTTGAGCACGAGGCCGACAAGTTCGACGCAGACACCGGCGGCTTCGGCGCGACGCGAGGTGACCTGCACTCCGCGCGGTTCGCGCCGTTCCACCAACTCGACGTCCGGATCGATCGGAACTTCCTGTTCGAGAGCTGGACCCTCAACGTCTACCTGGACGTGCAGAACGTGTACAACGCGCGGAACGTGGAGGCGACGCTCACCGACTACCGGAACCGCGTCGAAGTCGACGTGCCGGGAATTCCGATCCTCCCCGTCATCGGGGTGAAGGGGAGCTTCTGATGGGGCGCTTTCTTCTCGTCTTCGCGGTGGTGGCGATCGCGCTGACCGCCTGCACCGGGCCGGAGGACGTTCCGTCGAACGTTTACGATCTGCGGGTGCTGGGCGTCTCGCTGGACTCACCCGAGTTGCTGGCGCCGCAGTGCCCGGATTTCAGGAACCCGGAAGGGATCGATCCGTCGGGGTTGGTGGCGTTCCTTCCGCCGGTGGACTACCGCGTGCTGATCGTCGACCCGAAGGGCGCGGGCCGGACGATCGACTGGGAGCTCCTGGCGTGCTCCACGCGCACCAACCGCACCTGCAGCGATCCAGCGGAGCGGACGCAGCTCGCCAGCGGGGTGACCGGGGACGGCGAGCTGAAGCTCACCCTGGAGAACCTGGCGCTGACGCGACTGCCCGGCGATCGGCTCCTGCTCGAGCGCGTGCTGGAGCTCGATCAATACAAAGGCCTCGGTGGGCTCTGGATGCCGCTGCATCTTCACCTGAAGGCGGGAGAGGAGGAGATCTGGGTCAGCAAGCTCATGGTCTACAACTGCAACTTCTTCCCCGGCGCCACTCCCACGATGACCCAGAACGTGAACCCGGAGCTGCCCGGGGTGGTCCTCGACGGCACCGAGTGGGCCGAGGACGAAGTCCGTGAGCTCTCGGGTCCCGGCCCGTTCGTGATGCACCCGGTCGACTTCAAGGAGCGCCAGGAGCCGTACGTGGTCCCCTCGTTCGAGCTGCAGCCGGTGCAGTTCACCGAGGCCTGGAAGATCGCCTGGCATGCCGACCTCGGCCGATTCTCTCCGAATGAAACGGGCGGGCAGGACATCCCCGGAGAGGTGAGGCACCGGGTGGAATGGGCCCCTCCCGGTGACGCGACAGAGCAGGACGTGCGCTTCTGGTTCGTGGTGCGCGACGGCCGGGGAGGTCTGTCGTGGATCATGAGACGGGCGCACTACAGGCCCTGACGACAGCGTCTGGTTGCCGGACGAACGACCCGCCGAGCCCGACTCCGGTGCACCTTCAACCGTTGGCAGTGGCGGCTTCCGCCCTCATTCCTGTCAGGGGTGATCTCAGCCCGAGGGAGGCAGGTCGTCATGAAGAAGAGCACACGTTGGTTGGTCACCGCGGCGCTGGCGATTCCGGCTGTGGCGTTTGCACGAAGCGAAGAGTGGGAGCGTCGCTACACCGTGCAGGCACAGGGCGGCGCCATGGCCTTTGCCGGAGAGGCGGCAACGGTGACGCAGCCGGGGGCGGCCTACGGCGTATCGATCTCAGGTGACATCGTGCCCTGGATCGCCGGCGAGCTCGGCTACGTGGGGGCCGCCTATCGCTCCGAGGGGATCGTGTCCCGGACGGAGCGGTCGGACATCGTCGAGAACGGCGGACTGGCGGCAGTGAAGGTGGGCCCTCCTGTCCAATGGATGATCAAGCCGTATGCGCTCGGCGGTCTCAGCGTGCAGCGGTTGACGGTCTCGAAAGAGGAGAACACAGGCGGGCTGATTGGCGACGGAACCGAGGTGCGCGTCCCGGTCGGGTTCGGAATCGAGCTGAACCCCTCGGAGACCGGGCTGACGGTGGGGGCCCGCGGGACCTATGCTTTCTCGACCAACAACAATGCCTTCGACTCGCTCGGCGGCGCCAACGCGGCGTCGACCTGGACGGGGTTGGCCCAGCTGGGCGGTCGGTTCTAGCTGTCCCGGCGGGACGATCCCCGATTCACCCCGGCTCACAGCCCGGTCAGCGGCGCGGTGCTGTCCTCTCCGAAGCGATCGACCGCGATGCCGAGCATGTTCAGCAGCGACAGGTGCAGGTTTGCGAGCGGCTGCTCCGTGGTCAATCGGAGGTGTCTACCCGGCGTGAGCTGTCCGCCGGCCCGCCCCGCAACGAGCACCGGCATGTTCATCCGGTCGTGGATGTTGGGATCCCCCATCTCGCTGATGAAGAGCACGATCGAGTCATCCAGCAGGTTCCCGCCGGCGGGGTCCGTGGTCGTCTTGAGGGCCTGAACGAAATACGCGAACTGCTCCACCTCCCAGGTGTTGATCGCCACGTTGGCGGCGACGTGGGTCGGGTCGTTCTGGTGGTGCGACAGCGCGTGGTGCTGACCGCTGATCCCGAGGAACGGGAACGAACGGGAGCTCTGGCCATTTGCGACCATGAACGTGATCACCCGGGTGAGGTCGCAGCGCAGCGCGAGGGTCATGAGGTCGAACATCGACCGGGTGTGATCCCGCAGGTCCACGACGGGAGGCGGTGGGGCGCCGGGGGTGC
The DNA here is from genome assembly GCA_049589315.1 of Myxococcaceae bacterium. GTDB lineage: Bacteria > Myxococcota > Myxococcia > Myxococcales > Myxococcaceae > JBAWAM01. The sequence continues at coordinate 3,148 of JBAWAM010000948.1, read as the reverse complement.
ACGACGAAAACCCGGCGCGATCGAGTCGCCGCTCCAGCTCGCGGATGCCGGTCAGGTACTCGTCCAGTCGGCGCCGGTCACCCTGGCCGAGCTTCTCGGTGAGGCGCACCGCGTCTCCGCGCACCAGGTCGAGGATGCTTCGCCTGCGCCTGTCGCGGCCCGCGGAATCTCCGCTCCCTCCGAACAGCCGCGCGAACACCGCATGAGGGTTGATCTCCTTCGACATCTGCATCGTCTCGCTCGCCCACGAGATGTTGCAGAGGTAGGCGCAGCTGTAGCCTGCGTCGCAGGCTCCGCTGACGCTCGAATCGAGTCCCAGCTCCAGCGACGGGAAATGCGTGGACTTCCCCAGTTCACGCGCCGCGACCTGGTCCACGGAGACGCCGTTCCCGAGCCGTCCGTTGAAGTTGATCTTCCGCGCCGTGAGGACGGACGCTGTTCCACCGGCGTGGGGGCCGGGAACGTCGGGGTACGCCGGCCGATTCGCCAGGCCCGAGACCACCAGCACGTCTTCCTTCACCGGTGCGAGGGGTTGCAGGATCGGAGAGAGCGCGTACTCGCTCCCGGTCTGGGTGGGCGTCCACTGCGGCATGTAGATCCCGTTGGGAACGAACACCACCACCAGGCGCCTGGTCGAAGGGGACGCCGCGTGCGCCGCTCTCCCCGGCAGCATCTGCTCCAGCATTGGGAGCGCGACGGAAGCCCCCACGCCCCGGAGCAGCGTTCGCCTCGACAACTTCCAGCGACGGCTCATGGCGCCTCCGGCCAACGGTGGGTGAAGAGCTCGCTCGTGGCGACGAGACGGAAGAGCTCCGAGAGCCTGAAGCCGCGTTCGGAGAAGCTGCGGGAGATCGCGTCCAGGTGGGGATGGTCCGCATCCTGAAGGGGCCGCGACAGGCCGTAGATCATCACCTTCTGCGCGATGCAGCTCGGCAACGCGGGATCCTTCTTGAGGAGCGAGATCAGCTCCGCAGGACCCTCGAAGGACGCGCTTCCGGGCAGCATCCCCGTCGAATCCACCGGGTATCCGTCCTCGTCCACGAGCCGCCAGCGCCCCACTGCATCGAAGTTCTCCAACGCGAAGCCCACCGGGTCCATGTACACGTGACAGCCGCTGCAGGCAGGGCTCGCCCGGTGTTGCTCCATCCGCTGTCGCTTGGACGCGCCGACAGACTGCGACGCAGACAAGGGCGGGATGTTGGGCGGTGGAGGCGGGGGCTCCTGGCAGAGCAGGTTGCCCAGGACCCACTTCCCGCGCCTGACCGGAGAGGTGTGGTTGGACGCTGAGGTGAGCATCAGGAAGCTTGCCTGGGTCAACAGGCCGAGCCGCCGTGGGTCATTCACCGTGGCGCGGATCAGTCCGGAGCTCCCGGGCGGCGGCAGCTCGTAGTGGGTGGCGAGGCGATCGTTGATGAAGGTGAAGTCGGCATCGAGCAGGTCGAGCGCGCTCGAGTCGGACCGGAGGAACTCGCGGAAGAAGAGCGCCGTCTGAGCCTGCATGTCCTTCATCAACGGGAGGTCGACCTCCGGATGGAGCACCGGGTCGGGGGTGAGCGACGGGACGGCACGGAACTGCAGCCACTGGCCGGCGAAGTCGTCGACGATCGCATCGGCCCGGGCGTCGGCCAGCATCCGCCGGACCTGCGCTTCGAGGACCTCCGGAGCGGACAGGCGACCCGCGGACGCGAGGTCGAGGAGCTCGTCGTCCGGCGTGGTGCTCCAGAGGAAATAGGACAGGCGGGTCGCGAGCTCCGCGTCGCTGACACGATGGGGGACGGGCGAAGTGGGATCCGGGTCGAGCTCCACCCGGAAGAGGAAGTGCGGCGACAGCAGGATCGCGTGGATCGCGTCCTGGATCCCGGTGCCGAAGTCCTCGCCGTCCGCCTCGGCGCGCTCGACCAGCGCCACCAGCCTGTCGACCTCCTCGGCCAGGACCGTCCGCCGCCACGCGCGACGCACGAACCGCTCGATGATCTTCCGTGCGCACGGGAGGTGGCCTTCGGCGTCCGGGTCGCAGATGCGCAGCCTTGCCTGCGCCAAGGGAACTGCCCGCTCGGGGCGGCTCAGTTCCAGAGCGTCTACAATCAGCGTGCGCGCCTGCTTGTCCGGGTCGGTGGCCGTGTAGCTCCAGAGATAGTTGTCGAGCGCGACCGAGAAGATGTGCCGGCCAGCCGTCAGCTCGACCTCGACCTGGTACTCCTTCAGTGCCTCCGGACCCGCGTCCACCCAGAACTCGGCCACCTGCACGCTGTCGACCCGGAGGACCATGTGCGGCTCCGCCTCTCCGTCAATCCGCGTCCCGCTGGCGCGCACCGAGAACGCGTACTTCCCACTGCTCGGCACGGCGAGCGTCGCGTCCACGGCGCCGTCGCCATTGAGCTGCCAGTACCCGGCGCCCCAGGGCACCCCTGACGTCAGGGGCAGCGCCCTGGCCTGCACCCGCTCGAGGTGGGCGGCGCTGTAGTCGGCGCTCCAGGCGGCCTCGGCGAGTCGCTCCGCTGCAGCGTCGTACTTCTCGACCAGCACGGGCGGCATGCTCAGCACGTGCGCGATGGTGTCGAACCCGTCGCTGGTGTCGTCGGCCGGAAACTCCCGGGCCGGCCTGGTGGTGTCTCCCAGCAGATCGCGAACGGTGTTGTCGTATTGCGTGTGGTTGAGCCGCCGCAGCGGCACCGAGCCGCCGCCCCCCCGAGGCTCGGCGCCGATCCCCGTCGGCGGTACTTCGCCCGGTGCACCACAGCCTGCACAGCCTGAGATCCCTGCCGTGAAGAGGAGGACGGCCGCCCCCGGGATCGCCCATCTTCGGACCCACCTGGGCAGCGCGGGCGGGACGCCGCTCCGCCCCGGATTCATCCGCCGCATCTGTTCGGCCATGCTCCTTCCTCCACGGCTGCTCGCGCCCCTGCGTCTGGGCCCACTGAGCAACGAACGTGCCCCGTGCTGCTGGGGCATTCACGCTCGCGCGGCGGCTGGGGCTGCGAGGCGCAGGACGTTGGACCTGGCGCGGTGTTGTGGAAGCGGAGGTGCGCGGGAGAGGAGGCCACTTCCGCTCATCGCGACTCCTGGCGTGCTGGAGGTGAGCACTTTCCGGGCCCGATGAAGTATGAGGACCGGCATGCGTCTCAAGGTCCTCTTCCACGACAACTGT
>JBAWAM010000947.1:0-2749 GCA_049589315.1 Myxococcaceae bacterium | reverse complement strand
TACACGTCCAGCGCATCCGGCTCAGGCACGGCGGTGATGCTGGTCGGCACCATGGCGTTCAGACCGCTCGTGAAGAGCGTCGCGTAGTGGGCTTCGGTGCTCTCGCGCGCATACAGGAGCGCCGTCGACTCCTTGCGCACCTCGTATTGCGCCGAGTACCAGCCGTCATACGGTTCGGTGGCCCCGCGCACGGTGGCGGCGGAGAGCTTGTCGGGGAGCGCCTGTACGATCTGGAGGACGCGCTTGCCCGACTCTTCGGTGGCGAAGGCGGAGGTGCCCTGGATCTGAACGGAGAGGTCCGGCTGGAAGTGCCAGCGCTGCTCGTACCGATGCGGAGCTTCCGAAGTCAGCCGGTCCAGGACCACGACGACGTCCTTCTCCAGCAACAGGACCGCCCGCCAGTGCTGCACCCCCTCGTACAGCTTGTGGGACCCCGACTGATAGAGCCACTGCCCACCTTGCGCGGACAGGCCGGGGTGGGCGTGCCCATCGCGCTGGTCGAGTCCGTCCACCAACACGGTGTTGTGGGCGCGGGTGCTGCGGAAGTAGGCCTCCTCGTCTCCCGGCTCCTCGGTGAACATCCCCGAGTCCGTCAGCAGCGTCCGCCCTGCGGAGTAGAGGATCACGTTGAGCGCATCCAGGTGGCTGTGGTCCGTGCGGTAGGGGCCCGTGTCGAACACCAGGTGGGTCTGTGCCTGGTAGTCGAGCTCCGGGTCGAAGGTGGAGCGCATCACCGCCACGCCGGCGCTGTCGAAGAAGGCCAGACGCTCGGTGGGCGCTCGTCCGCACATCCCGGCCGTCAGCATGTGGGCCATCTCGGGGTAGACCGCCCCCATCCGCGCGAGCAGCACCGGCTGGTGCTTGCGCACCAGGAGTCCCTGGCTGGCCCCCAGCATGGGGATGTGCCCGTCCGGCTGCACGATGTACGAGGCGAAGCGGACCATCCGCTCCAGGGCCGGCCCCACCTGCGGTGACAACTGCACGCCATGGGTCTGGGCCCACTGCGACAGCTGGTACACCTGGGTCAGGACGTAGAACTGGTAGTAGGCGGAGTTCTCGATGATGAAGCCGTCCGTCCCGATGATGTCCGAGAGCAGGCTGTCGTAGCGGGTCAACGCCAGATCGCGCCAGCGCGACGCCTCCTCGAAGTCCGGGAAGTTCTCCGCGATCAGCAGCAACGCCGCCGCTTCGGCGAACCCATGGTTGAACCCCGCCTCGAAGTTCTTGTCATCCGCCAGGAAGCGCGCGTCCTCGAGGATGAGCCCCTCGAGCAACTGCGTCTCCTCCGGGGAGAGGGCGGCGGCGTGCTTGAGCTTCCAGTACGAGTTGACGAACACCATGGCCCGGTACGCCGTGCCATGTTTGTCCCAGCTGAACTCGGAGTTCCTGCTGTTGGCGGCGAAGCTCCTGAAGATCTCGATGAGCTTGTCGCGATAGCGCCGATCTCCCGTCTCCCGCCAGGCCCACAGCAGGTGGGACGTCGGCCGCATCCCGTAGAACACGTACCGCCAGAACTTCTCGTCGTAGGGGTCCTCCGTCCAGGTCAGCGGCCATGACAGCTGCGCAGGCTTGAACCTGGGGACGGGCCAGACGTTCTTCATGATCTGGTCCGCGCCCTCCATGTCCCCTTCATCCAGCCAGAGATAGGCGATCTCCTTGCCGAACACGTGCCCCTGCACCTCGCACGCAGCTCCCTCACACCCCTTCTTCTGCACGGGATTGGCGTCTTCTCGCCCGCAAACGATGTTCAGGACGTGCGCGGAGTCGACCTCTTGCTCCTCCTTCTTCGAGCCCCCGCAATGCGAGAGCAGCAGAAGCGCGGACGTCCCGAAGGCTCTCAATCCACGGCGTCGCAGCATGTCTTCTCTCCTCGTTCCAGCCAGGGACGACCGATCAGGTTCGGACTCACGGTGCCGCTACTCCGCGCGGATGAAGGACTCCAGGCCGCCGCGTGGGACAGAGACGTCGGCGCCGATGCCCACCTGCGCGAGCAGCGGGGCGCACTCGGGGTCTTCTGTACTGGAGAGGCACCCCGCCACGAGGTCCGTCAGGCCATCGCCGGCGCTCGCGAAGTCCGTGTGCGCGAGGAGTGCGCCCACGTCGAAGACGACCCGGTTCTGATCCGGATCGAAGTCCGTGAGGAAGATGCGGCCCAGGTTCTTCGCACTACAAACAATGCCGAGGTCCGGCGTTCCCTCGCAGTCCTCGGCTCCGGCATGGAAGACATAGGGCCGGTTGCCCCCCGTGCGCACGTCGAGGCGGACGAACTTGTAGCCGTTCTTCCAGCTCCACCACATGGAGGGGACGTCGAGGGGTGGCTCGACCCACTCCACGTTCATGTGGTTCTGCTTGCCCGGGACCCCGATCTTGAACTCCACGCCGGTGTAGTCACCGAAGACCGGCGCTTCGCCAATGACCTCGGTGCGCACCTCCGGGCTCCCCGTGTTGCACGTCCCGGTGCCGTCTTCGAAGTCCAGCAGGGCGATGCCCTTGCGCTGCCAGGGCTCTTCCTCCGACATGGCCAGCGGGTAGACCTCACCACCGTCCCGGATCAGGCGGAAGTCGTAGGCGTACAACTTGAAGTCCAGCAGTTCGATGGTGGTGCCCGGGGCGCCGACGCCCTCGTAGCGCCTGTCGCAGCGCAGGGGTTCGCCGCGGACCTGGGCAGCAAACTGGATCGCGTACTCCCGCCTGTCCCCGCACCCGAGCAGGAGCCCGGGCAACGCGAGCACGCCGAGCAGGCGCGCCC
>JBAWAM010000946.1:0-18240 GCA_049589315.1 Myxococcaceae bacterium | reverse complement strand
TGGCCATCTCCCCCAGCGCCTCGCGGCTGGCCTTGTCCACCGCGACCACCCGCGCCCCTTCGCGCTGCAGCAGCCGGATGGCCGACAGCCCGCTCTTCGCGAGCCCATACACGACGATCGTCTTGCCGGAGAGGGGCGTGGTCATGGCGATCAGCGGAGTTTGAGCGACAGCAGGGCGATGCCGCCGCAGAGGATGGAGACGATCCAGAAACGGACGATGATCTTCGGTTCGGCCAGGCCCTTCAGCTCGAAGTGGTGATGGAGCGGCGCCATCCGGAACACGCGCTTGCCGGTGAGCTTGAACGAGCCCACCTGGATCATCACCGAGAGGATCTCGGCGAAGAACAGGCCGTTGATGATCGCGGAGACGACCTCGTTCTTCGACAGCACCGCCAGGCCGCCCAGCGCGCCACCCAGCGCCAGCGAGCCCACGTCGCCCATGAACACCGACGCCGGGTTGGAGTTGAACCAGAGGAACGCGATGCCCGCGCCCACGATGGAGGCGCAGAAGACCGCGAGCTCGTCGCCGCCCGCCACCCGGGGGATCCCCAGGTACTGCCACAGCGGCACGCCCACGACCTGGCGGACGTCGTACGCCGGCGCGACGTCGACGATGCTGAGGGTGGTGCCGGCGACGTAGCAGAGGATGGCGAAGGTCATCGCAGACACGATGGTCGGGCCGATCGCCAGTCCGTCCAGACCGTCGGTGATGTTGACCGCGTTCGAGGTCCCCACCACCACCACCCAGGCGAAGGCGACCCAGAACCAGCCGAAGTCCGGGTACAGCCAGTGCGACGGGATGAACGGGAACGCCACGCGGGTGTCGATGTTCAGCGTCGGCACGCCGCCCTCCCAGCTGCAGAGGAAGGCGAAGATCGCGATGAGGAAGAAGAACGTCTGGAGGATGATCTTCCAGCGTCCGGGGAGCCCCTTCGAGTTGCGCCTGGACAGCTTGAGCCAGTCGTCCAGGAACCCGATGAAGCCGAAGCCGAGCGTCAGGGTCAGCGCCGCCCACACCGTCAGCGAGGTCAGGTCCGCGAACAGCAGCGTGGCGGCGGTGATGCAGATGAGGATGAGGATCCCGCCCATGGTCGGGGTCCCCTTCTTCTTCTGGTGCGTGTCCGGCGTGTCCTCCCGGACGTTGCTCTGGCCGTGCTGCTTGAACCGCAGATACGCGATGACCTTCGGGCCGATCAGCATGCCCAGCACGAGCGCGAAGACGCCCGCCGCGATGATCCGGAACGTGGGGTAACGGAGGAAGTTGACCCAGCGACCCAGGTCCGTGTCCTTGATCGCCTGGTAGAGAAGGTAGAGCACTAGTGGCCGCCTCCAGCGGCACGACCGGTGAGGCCCTCGACGACGCGCTCGAGGCGCATCCCGCGACTGGCCTTCACCAGCACGACATCTCCTGACTGAAGCTGTGGACGCAGCCACGCGAGCAACGGCTCGACCTCGGTGAAGTGCGCGCCCATGCCCGCCTCCTCCCGGGCGACGCGGCTGCGCGGACCGAAGAAGGCCACCTGCGCCAGCGTCCTGCCCGCGTACTCGCCGACCTTCCGGTGCTCGTCCAGCTCACCGGGCCCGAGCTCCAGCATGTCGCCCAGCACGGCGATCGCCCGGCCCTTCTGGGCCTCGGCCAGGCCGTGCACGGTGTCGAGCGCGGCGGTCATCGACGCGGTGTTGGCGTTGTAGCAGTCGTCCAGCACCATCACCCCGCCCGCTGCATCCACCAGGTTGAGCCGCCGCGCGTACGGACGCGCCGCCTCCAGACCTGTGACACAGGCTTCAGGGCTGTAGCCAAGCGCGCGCGCCAGACCGAACGCCGCCGCCGCGTTGGTGGCGTTGTGATCCCCCAGGAACGACAGGCGCGCGGTGTACTCCCTGCCCTCGTGGGCGAAGGTCACCCGCAGTCCGTCGCGCCCCAGCCGCTCGATACGGGCGATCCGCACGTCGGCTTCGGCGGCATGACCGAAGGTGAGCTTGCGGCACGCCAGCCCCTGCGACTGCGCGACCAGATGCGGGTCGTCCAGGTTCACCACCGCGACGCCGGTCGGAGGCAGCGCGCGGAAGAGCTCGGCTTCGGCCCGGGCCACGCCTTCGAGGCTGCCCAGCCCTTCGAGGTGCTCCGGCTGGATCACGGTGAGCACGGCGGCATCGGGCTGGGCGATCTGCGCCAGCCGGGTCATCTCGCCCGGGTGGTTCATCCCCATCTCGATCGCCGCGGCGACGTGCTTCGGCTCGAGCCGGAAGAGCGTGAGCGGGACGCCAATCTCGTTGTTGAAGTTGCCCTCGGTGCGCAGCGCGGGTCCGCGGGTCTCCAGGATGGCCGCCACCATCTCCTTGGTGGTTGTCTTCCCGTTGGAGCCGCCCACGGCGCCGACCGGGTTCTGGAAACGGAGCCGGTGGAACCGGGCCAGGGCGCCCAGCGCCCGGGTGGTGTCGGGCACCTCGTACAGGCCGAAGCCCTCCGGAAGTCCCTCCGGGGGCGTGAAGCCCTCGCGCACGACCGCACCGCCGGCGCCGGCCTGCGCGGCCTGACCTACGAACGCGTGGGCGTCGAACCGCTCGCCCACCAACGCGACGAAGAGACAGCCCGGCAGCAGCGCCCGCGTGTCGGTGGACACCGCATCGAACGCGCTGCGCCCGGCCGCGCGCAGCTTGCGACCGGACGTAGCCTTCAGGATCTGCTCTTCGGAGAAACGGACGGCCATGGCTCTACCCGACGGACCTCTCGCGAAGCGCCTTCTCGAGTTCGGCCTTGTCATCGAACGGCCGCTTCTCTCCGTCGATGATCTGGTACGCCTCGTGGCCCTTGCCCGCGACGAGGACCACGTCGCCCTCCTTCGCCAGCGAGGCCGCCAGCGCAATGGCCGCGGCGCGGTCCACTTCGACCAGGTAGCCCCGCTCACCGGCCCGCGCCTTGCCCGCGGACATCCGGCGCAGCCCCGCCTTCTCGATGCCCGGGGCGATCCCCGAGACGATGTCTTCCGGGTCCTCGCTGCGCGGGTTGTCCGAGGTGACCACCACGATGTCGGCGCCCTCCGCCGCGGCCTGTCCCATCAGCGGCCGCTTGCCGGTGTCCCGATCGCCGCCGCAGCCGAACACGCAGATGACCCTGCCGCGCGTGAGCGGGCGGATCGACTCCAGCGCCTTGCGGAGCGCGTCGTCGGTGTGGGCGTAGTCGACCAGCCCGTGGACGCCGCGATCCTCCACCGCCTCCATCCGGCCCGGGACGCGAACCACGCGCTCGATGCCGTCCTGGACGTCGCGGCGGGAGAGACCGGCGCCCAGCGCCAGGCCCGCGGCGGCCATGATGTTCTCGAGGTTGTGCGCGCCGAGCAGCGAGGAGCGGATGGGGATGTCACCGGCGGGCGTCTTCAGCGTGCCGCGGATCCCGTTGAGCGAGAACTCCACGCCCGCCGCGGAGATCTCCCCCGCCTCGCGCGAGAACTTCCACGCCATCCGCTTCGAGCCGCGAAGCTCGTTGTAGATGCGCACCGCGTTGGTGTCGTCGCCGTTCACCACGGCCACCCCACCCGGAGAGAGGTTCTCGGCGAAGAGCTTCCGCTTCGCCTGGAAGTACGGCTCCATGTCCTTGTGGTAGTCGAGGTGGTCGCGCGTGAGATTGGTGAAACCGGCGGCGCGGAACGTGAGCCCGTGCACGCGGTCCTGGTCCAGCGCGTGGCTCGACACCTCCATGATCACCGTGTCCACGCCCGCGTCGACCATCTCGCGGAACAGCTTGTGGAGCCCCAGCGCGTCCGGAGTGGTGTGGCTGGGATCGATGCTGCGGCCGGCGAAGCGGTACTCGATCGTCCCCAGGAGGCCCGTGAACGCACCGCCCGCCGAGCACATCGCCTCCAGCAGGAAGGCCGTGGTGGTCTTCCCGTTGGTACCGGTGATTCCCAGGAGCGTGAGCTCCTTCGCCGGGTGCTTGTACAAGTTGGCCGCGATCTCCGCGAGCGCGCGGCGCGTGTTCGAGACCACGAACACCGGGACCTTCACCTCCAGCTTGCGCTCCGCGACGATCGCCGCCGCGCCGGCCTTCACCGCGTCGGCCGCATACAGCGCGCCGTCCGCGGTGCTGCCCGCGACCGCGACGAAGAGATCGCCCTTCTCCACCTTGCGGGAGTCCTGGGTGACGCTCCGGATCTCCAGCTTTTTGACGCTCCCGGAAACCGCCTCGGCGCCCGTTCCCTGCAGAAGCTCTTTGATGTCCATCTCAGTCCCTCAACGCTGCAAGCGTCGAACCGGGTCCAGCTGCGGCTTCATTGCCGCGGGTCCATCTCCAATGTCACGCGAGTCCCTTTGACCACCCGGGATCCGGGCGGCGGAGACTGCGAGACTACGCGTCCCGAGCCCTCTACGCGCGGCTCCAATGAAGCAGCCAGCAGACTCGCGATCGCCTCCCTGCCCGCCTTGCCCGAGACATCGGGCACGCGGATGTTCCCCGAGCCGACGTCCTCCGACGCCTCCTCGGTCACTGCTGCCACTCCCTTCTCCTCGGACGGGGGATTTGCAACCTCGACCCTGGGCGCCTCCCCGTCCGGCGGCACCCCCATGTGCGTCATGGCCGCCGTCGCAATCTCCTTGAAAGCCGGAGCGGCCACGACCCCGCCATACACATTCGTCCTGGGCTCGTCGATGACCACCGCGATCACCAGCCTGGGGTCCTGCGCCGGCAGCACGCCCACGAAGGAGGCGATGCGCTTGTCCGAATATCCGCCGGCGACCGGATCGACCTTCTGGGCCGTGCCCGTCTTCCCCGCGACCCGGTAGCCCTCCAGGCGGGCGCGCGGTGCAGTACCCTTCTGACCCACCACCGTCTCGAGCATCGCGATCACCCGCTTCGCGCTCGCCTTCGACACGACCTGGCGAACGGGCGTGGGGTGGTTCTCCAGCAGCACGACCCCATCCGGGTCCACCACCTTCGAAACCAGATAGGGCCGCATCAGCAGGCCGCCATTCGCCAGCGCACCGAAGGCCGCGGCGATCTGCACCGCCGTGGCCGTGAGCCCCTGTCCGAACGACTGCGTGACCAGCGACACCTCCGCCCTCGGGAAGGGAATCACTCCCCGACCTTCGCCCGGCAGGGCCAGTCCAGTGCGCTGGGCGAAGCCGAAGTCCTGGTAGGACTTCACCATCCGCTCGCGCCCGAGAAGCTGCGCGATCTTCCCCATGCAGATGTTCGAGGAGACCTGGAGGATCTCGGTGACGTCGAGCCGGTCATAGGGATGGGTGTCGTGGATTGTGTGGCGGCCCACGCGCCAGGCGCCCTTCTCGCAATCGAAGGTGTCCCCCGGCCTCACCACGCCCTCGTCCAGCGCCGCCGCGATCACGAAGGGCTTGAGGGTGGAGCCCGGCTCGAACGTGTCGAGCGCAGCGCGGTTGCGCATGTGATCGTTCGACGCGTCTCCGGGCGTGTTCGGATTGAAGGGCGGGTAGTTGGCCAGCGCGAGCAGCTCGCCCGTCTTCGGGTCCAGCGCGACGACCATCCCGGCCATCGCCTTTGCGTCGAGGACGGCCTTGCTCAGCGCCTTCTCCGCGACGTACTGGAGGTGGCGGTCGAGCGTCAGGGTCATCGACGCGCCCTGCCGCTCGAGCGGGTCGACGGTGCCGTTGGTGAGCAGCTTGCGGCCGCGGGCATCGCGGGTCGCTGCCAGGCTGGCGGTCTGTCCGGAGAGCTCGTCGTTGAAGGCCAGCTCCAGTCCCTCCAGGCCCTCGCCTTTGGTCCCGGAGAGTCCGATGACGTGCGCGGCGAGCTCGCGCTGGGGGTAGAAGCGGCGCGGCTCCTTGTTGAACACGATGGCCGGCCAGTTCAGCGCCTTCACCGCCGCGACCTCGGCAGACGTCGCCTGACGCTTCACCCACGCGAAGCGGCGGCCCCGCTGCAGGCGCTCGAGCAGCTCCCGCGGGTTGGCGTGGACTTTCTTCGCCAGGACCTGCGCGGCCTCCTTCACATCCGGGAGCATCGAAGGATCGACCGCGATCGAGTCCACCTCGACGCTCTGGGCCAGCGGAGACCCGCGGCGATCGAAGATGTCGCCGCGACGCGCGGGGATCTCGATGCTGCGCACGTACTGATCGCGCGCCATCCCCTCCAGCTTGTCCTGGTCGAAGACCTGGAGCTGCACCGCGCGGCCGTAGACCACGCACAAAAGGAGCAGGAACGCACCGCCCAACAGGCGGACGCGGAGGGTCATCCAGCGGCCGCCCTTCCCGGGCGCGGCAACGGACTTGAGATCCCTCACCGGGCGCTCCTCGGCGGCGCGTCACGCCCGAGCCGCTGGACGTTGCCCTTCACGGTGATCACCGCGCCCGGCGGAGGAGGGGTCATACCCAGCTCGTTTCGCGCCAGGCGCTCGAGGCGAACCGGGCTCTTGAGCGTGGCCAGCTCGAGACGGAGACGGTCGTTTTCGCGCACCAGCTCGCGGTTCTCGTTCTCCAGCTCGGAGAGCACGTAGCCCGTGCGCACCACCAGCACGCGCGAGCTCACATGCAGGACGCCTACCCCGGCGAACAGCCCGCACAACAGGAACGCGGGCAGCAACTGCAGGATGACTCGGGTCATGACGCCTTCTCCACCGCGCGCAGGTGCGCGGAGCGTGCGCGCGGGTTGCGCGCGATCTCTTCATCCGAGGGCGTGGTCGCCTTTCGCGTGAGCGAACGGAAGGAGCCCTGGGCGCCGCAGCCGCACACCGGCATGTCCGGAGGACAGATGCAGCGGCCCTCGAGCGCGCGGAACGCCTGCTTCACCTTCCGGTCCTCGAGGGAATGGAAGGTGATGATCGCCGCCACTCCACCCGGGTTCAAAATTCCGGGCAGCGAATCCAGCGCGGCGTCCAGCGACTCGAGCTCGCGGTTCACTGCCATCCGCAGCGCCTGGAAGGTCTTCGTGGCGACGTGGATCTTCTTCGGCCAGGCCTTGCGCGGAACGGCGCGCTTCACCGCCTCCGCCGCGTCCAGGGTGGTCTTCGGGAGCGACCTCTTCAGCTCCCGCGCGATCTGCCGTGAGAACGGCTCTTCACCGAGCTGATAGATCACGTCCGCCAGCGCGCGCTCGTCGAGCGACTCGATCAACTCCGCCGCGGTGAGCCCCTCGTCGCCCATCCGCATGTCGAGCGGCCCCGCCTTCTGGAAGGAGAAGCCGCGCTCTGCCTCGTCGAGCTGCGGCGAGGAGACCCCCAGGTCCATCAGGAAGCCGTCTACGGTCGTCCCGGCGAGGATCGACTCGACCTCGCCGAAGTTGCCCTTGCGAGGCTGGAAGCGATCCCCGAAGCGGGCCAGGCGCTGCGAGGCGGCCGCCAGGGCGCGCGGGTCGCGGTCGATCCCCACCACGGTGGCGCCGCGCTCGAGCAGCGCCTCCGTGTGACCACCGCCACCGAGCGTCCCGTCGACGATCACCCTGCCCTCCCCGGGCCGGAGCACCGACACCGCCTCCTCCAGGAGGACGGTCTGATGGATGAACTCCAATTAGCCCACGAGCCGCACGCCCGGAACGAACGAGGCGCGCGCGTTGTCCGGGTCGGCGAAGAACTGGAACGCGTCGTGCGCCCCGGCCGCCCGGAAGATGTGGAACAGATACCCGGACACCCCCGACACCCGGATGTCCCCGCCCGCGCTGCGGAACAGCTCCGCGCGCGCGACCAGCGGACGGATGCCGCGGAAGTCGACGTGGTTCACCTGCGCCATGTCCAGCACCACGTTGCGCAGGCCCCGGCTGGACAGGCGGAACAGCTCGTCGCCCACCTTCGCCAGGTCAGGCAATGTCAGATCGCCCTCTAGAATGAGCGTGATGACGCGCTCGGCGGCCCGCCCGGGAACTGGCAGCACCTCCACCATGCAGCCGACTGGATCCATCATCTCTCCCCTCCCTCGTTTCCGGTGCCCTCGGCCCCACCCCTCTCCCACGCGAGGCCGAGGGCACCCTTCTGCAACTCAAAACTGGCGGAGCTCGCTGAGCACCCGCATCACATCGGCGGAGTCCGCTTCGGTGCGCGCGTCCTCCTGCGCCTTGCGCCACCCCTCCTGGCTCCACAGCTCGATCACCTTCACCATCCCCGCCCAGACCACGTCCTTCTCCAGATTCGCGTGCGCCCGAAGCTGCGGCGGGATGAGCACCCGTCCCAGCTTGTCCACCGGCACCTCCTGCGCAGGCGCCACGTACAGCCGCATCAACTGCTTCACCCCCGGCTCCATCAGGTTCCGACGGGCCAGACCTGCCTCGAACTGCTCCCACTCGCGCAACGGATAGGCGTGCAGACAGGGGTCGAGCGACGTCGTGACGATGAGGCGCTCGTCGTACGAGCCGACCAGCGTTTCCCGCAGCTTCGCCGGGAGGCTGGTGCGCCCCTTCGCATCGATCTGGTGCTCATAGACGCCCCGGAACACGTTTCACCGCTCGCGGGCAGGACCCGGCAAGGAACTTCGATCCACCTTTTACCACTCCTTGCCACCGAGCCGCGAAAATACGTGCCTGTAGCGGCAGGCGTCAAGAAACGCTCAGCCGAAGGGAACGCCGGTTCAGGGCGAATTCGGGCGGATCGGGGCCGGATCCGGGGATCGGTGGATCGAAGTGGTAAGGGCCGGGGTGTCGTCGCCCTTCCGGGCATTTGACCGGCCCGGGTGCCCGGTCTAAGCAAGCCGGTCACGGCTGACCCGGGAGGCCGACCCGCGGCGCCGCTCATTGAAGGAGGATCGTGATGAAGTCTGGAATCCGTATGGCGGTTGCAGTGGTGGCGGCGGCGGGGCTGGTGGGCTGTGGTGGCGCAAAGCTTGGCAAGGACGAAGCCGCGGCTGTCGTCTTTGGAGCCGGTGAAACGGTGTCGAAGGCGCAGAAGGGTGGCGCCCTCTCCCTCCTCCAGAGCGGGCAGGGCCTGGGCTCCACGACGGTGAACTGCACCAACGGTGGTACGGCAAAGTTCAGCGTGAGCGTGGACGGCATCACGGGCGAGGACAGCGCGAACTGGTTGGGCGCTTTCGACGTCGAGTACGACGGCTGCGCCGAGCCCCGCGCGGATGACCCCAACACGCCCGAGGACGAGACCGCGGCGATCATCCTCGACGGAAAGATGACCATCGGCATCGATTTCGACATCAACGGCGGCGGTGAGGATGGCGATGGGCTCAACGCCGCGCTGCAGCTCCGCATGCAGGGACGGATCGACCTCAGCGGCGACTACAGCGATTACGTCGACGCGGACATCACCCAGACGGTGACGGCCACGGCCAACAGCGAGGGCACCACCGCCACCGTCGTGATCAACGGATCGATCGAGACCTCGTCGGAGTCCTTCACCTACACCAACGAGACCTACGCGTTCGCCGACGACAACGTCTGATTCGAGTTTCAGTCAGGTCGGATCCAGGGGCCGATGCCGCGAGGCGTCGGCCCCTTTTCCTTTGGCTGCGTTCGTGCCAGCGTTCGGCTCACGTGAACAGGGACAAGCAGTCGACGGGCGGGGACGATATTCGTCTGAAGGTCAGTTACAAGAACGCCGAATCTTTACTGTCTGAGTTCACTCGGAGTGTCGGACGGGGCGGCGTCACCATCGAGACCCGGAAGACGGTCCCGCTGGGTACGCGCTTCGTGTTCGAACTCTACGCCCAGGGCATCCCGACTCCGGTCGAGGTCTACGGCCACGTCCTCCAGGTGTCCCGCGGCGTGCACGACAAGCACCTCCTCCACATCCGTTACGACCCGGGGGCGGACCGGACGGGCCTGGATACGGTGATCCAGCAGATTTTCGACGCCCAGCAGCACGAGAAGATCCGCAAGCACCCGCGCGTACCGCTGAACCTCCGAGGCACCGAGGAGGCGGCCTACTCGCCTCAGTACATCGTTCGGGACATCTCGCTCGGCGGCGTGGGGGTCGAGGTCGAAGCGGACAAGCTTCCGGCCGCGGTCCGAACCGGTCAGCCGTTCCTGCTGGAGATCTGGCTCTCTCTGGGAACCCTTGCGCTCTACGGAGAGATCCTCTGGGCGTTCACCCCGCCCAATGGTGGTGCGCGGATCCTCAACCCCGCCTTCGGGGTGCAGTTCGGAAAGCTCCGTCCCGAGACGCTCGAGCGGCTCGAGAAGATCGTCCAGCTCAAGGGCCTTCCGCCGCCGCCGTGGCGTGCGCGGCTCAGCTTCGGAATGGATGCCGTGTCCCGCATGCCGTAGCAGTGCCCAAAAGGGGACAGGCTGCTTTTCGCGAGCGAAAAGTAGCCTGTCCCCTTTTGTTAGAAGAGGCCGCATGACTTGCAGCATCGTCCGGGTTTTCGTCCTCGCCGTCGCGGTCGCCACGCTCGGGAGCTGCGCCGCCACTGTGGGAGACCCCTGCACCACCCCATCGGACTGCGGCAGCGGCCTGTGTCTGAACCAGGCGTCCACGCCGGGTGGTTACTGCACGCAGCAATGCCTGGTGACCAACCCGGAAAGCTGCCCCTCCGGGACGGTCTGCATCCGCACCGACGCCGAGCCTCTCAATGCGGTGTGCTTGCGTGAATGCCAGCGCGACGACGACTGCCGTGAAGGCTACACCTGCCGTCAGGACGAAGGCTGGCCTCGCCGGGTCTGCATGGGACCGGGCGAACTCTGAGCCGCCGCCGCTCAAGCCGTCTCGAGCTGTTGTGCGACGCGGGTCGCCCCCGCTGCGGAGAGGCCGGCCGCAACGTAGAGCCCAACCGTGGTGAGCGCCGTGCGCCATGTCCGCGCCGTGTACTTCGTCGAGATGCCAAGCGCGGGCGGAACCACCAGCGCCGCAACGCCGGTGACCGCCCCCACCAGCGCCCCACGAACGAACGGACGACGCGGGGCCCCGGCGCCCACCAGCGCAAAGAGGAGCGTGTCGGAGCCCACGTTGCCCAGAACCCAGCTCAGCGCACGCGCCGATTCGGGGGGCTTGCGGCCGAACCTCGCGAACGCCTTCTCGATGAGCCGCTCGCCCAGCACGTCCAGCCGAGGCGCGTCGTACATGAGCCTGCGCGTGAGCTGCTGCAGTCCGGCGACCGTGGCAGCCGCGACCACGCCGCTGGACATCAGACGTTCCACCGCACCGCGTCCCCAATCCGCCATGACGCACAAGATGGGGTGCCCTCCCCAGCCGCGAAACCTGCTGTGTCCGGGCACGGACAGGAGGTTCAGGCCACCCCTGTCGCCTGACGGGGGTGCATCCCTGCGCCCTCGTCCGCCGGGATGAGGTGGAGGAAGGGGTCGAGCTGCTCGAAGACGCTCAGGGCCTCGAAGCTCGCGTTCTGCCAGGGATTGCTCTGTCGATAGCTGAGATACAGCGGGACGCGTGCCCCACGTGCGCGGCGGAGGAACGTCACCAGGACCTCGGCCAGCCCAGGCCCGAAGTCCTCGAGGTACTCGAAGTGCATCTCAATGGTCGCGCCGGCGGTCCGGGCAACCTCGAGCACCTCCGCCAGAAACGGGGAGAGCACTTCGTCGGGGGCACGGCAGTCTGCGCGACCCTTCCAGTCGAGCCGGACGAGCTCCGGCGTGGGCTGGAAGCGCTCGATGACCAGGTCTCCGTCCACCAGGGGCGTTGGGCTCATGCGGACCTCTCGTTGCGCAGTTCCTTGCTGCAGCACACTGTCTGGTTCCGGCCCAGCGCCTTGGCCTTGTAGAGCGCCACATCCGCGTTCAGGACGACCTCCTCCGGGGTCCGGCCGTCCACTGGGAACGCCGCCACGCCGGCGCTGGTCGCCAGGGGAATGCGGACGCCATTCTCCAACAGGTCACACTGGCGGACCGCTGCGCAGATCCGTTCGGCGAAGTGCGATGCGGACTCCCGGTCCGACTCGATCAACAGCGAGACGAATTCGTCTCCCCCCACCCGGAAGGCATAGTCGGACTTCCGGGTGCCCGTGGCGAGCACGGTCCCCAGGCGAACCAGGGCGCGGGTGCCCACGTCGTGCCCCCATCCGTTGTTGAGCTGCCGGAGATTGTCCAGGTCGAACAGGACGATGCCGTAGGAGCGACCGTGCCGTGCGCAGCGCTGGTGTTCGTGCGCGAGCACCTCCCGGAAGTGGCGCACGTTGTACAGCCCGGTGAGCTCGTCGCGGATACTGAGATCCCTGAGTGTGGCGAGCTCCTGTCGGACCTCGGTCAAGATCTGCCGCTGGAATTCGGCGACGCCGCGGCCCGACCGCACCTGGGTGAGCGCCAGCGAGAGGCACCGCTCGATCAACACGTCCGGCCAGGCGAGGTCGACGAAGGCGTCGAACGTGTGATCGCCGAAGGCATCGACGATGGCGGGGTCACCGCTCTCAGCGGCGAGCACCGTCGCCAGGGGATTCGCTCCGCAGACGGACTGAAGCCGCGCGCACAGCTCAGCGATTCCACGGTTTGCCCTCCGCCCAACCAGCACCACGAGGTCGAAGCGCTGAGACGAGAGCCACCGGACCGCGTCTACCTCGTCAACTGCTCTGTCGATCCGGAATCCGCGGAGGCTCCAGCTCGGAAGAGGGCTGCCTACGAGAGGAATCAACAGAAGCCGATGCATGCCCAACAGTCATGTCACGCAGCCAGCCACTCTGTATCTTGGCGACCTGCCCGGCCGCAGCGCGAGCTGCTGAACAACACAAAACGCACGGTGCCGCCCTTCAGCCCAGCAGCTCCGTCACATACTCGGCGAGCTGCCTCATCGACACCGTTCCCAGGTAGTTGTCGCGGACCCGCGCGCGCGCCTGTTCGCCCAACCGCAGGGCCAGCGCGGGGTCGCTCAGCATGCGCTGGAGCGCGTCGGCGAACGCTTTGAGGTCCGTCGGATCCTTCACGAGCAGGCCGTGCACGCCGTCGTCCATCTGCTCGTCGATGCCGCTCACATCGCTCGCTACGATGGGCTTCGCCTTCCACATCGCTTCGGTGACGGTGAGCCCGAAGCCCTCGTGAAGGCTCTTCTGCACGATCACCGTGGCGTGGCGCTGCAGGGCGTTCACGATCGCGGCGTTCTCGTCGATGTCGGCCATCGGCAGCGTGACCAGGTGGACGCGACTCCGCTCCGAATGGGGCAGCGTGCGCCAGACCTCCAGGACGGCGTTGAACGCGGACGCGGCGGAGGGATCGTCCGCCACTCCGTGGACGTTGGGGCCGGCGAGGATCAGCTGGACGTTCGGCGAGCACATGGCCTCCTGACACAGAACGAAGCCTTTCATCACCCCGATGGGGTCCTTGAGGAAATCCCAGCGGGAGATCTGGATGATGAGGGGCGAATCCGGCGGCGGTGCCGGCCCGAGCCGTATGACATCCGCGAACCGGTCCACCCGCCCTGGCGCGCCGTCCAGGCGCGTGAAGCACCGATGCGCGTTCGTGCCCGCGCCTTCGATGATCCCGGAGTGACCCAGGATCGCGCGGACCGTCTCCTGCGACAGCTCCTGGTTCTTCGGCGTGTCCGGATCGATCGTGGGAGGAATGAACGCGACCCGCATTCCAGAGAGCTGCGGCGGGACGTACGACGCCCGGGTGAAGATGATCCCCACGGCAGGCGAGACGTAGGGCGCGAGGAAGTCCCACGCGTTCAGGATCTCCGGCGTGAGCGCGTCGCGCCCGATGTGGCAGCGCCAGAGGACGTGGGCGCCGAGCCGGGACAATCGCGTGGTCAGCCCCGCCGTTTGAGGGTCGTGCAGCAGGACCACGTCCCCCGGACCGATGAGCGCGGCGAGCTCGGCGCCGTTCTGTTCGAGCACGGACTCGTAGATGCGCCGTACCTCGTCGGTGGTCTCCCAATCGCCCATTCCGTGGAGTGCGTTGTGCAGCCGTCGCGTGAGCCCGAAGAACTCGGCCGACCCGTCGATGACCATCCACTCCGCGTTCAGCCCGACGCTGCGGAGCACGCCCACCTGCGGGTGGAGCAGCTCGGCGACTCCCCCACCGGCCGCGGTGGAGCTCACATTCCAGAGCACCTTCCCCCGGAGGCGCTCTGCGAAGGCGCGCAGCGCTTCGATCGCCCGGTCGTACACCTCGGGCACGACATACCGGCGATAACGATCCAGATGCTGAAGCGGGACGACGACCTTGTGAGGCATCTCCCCCTTAAGTTGCGGCTCGCAAGGCGCTTTGAGACGCGCTGAAGGCCGCCGCTCCAGCGGACCTTCCGAAGGTCGCCATCAGACCGGCCTGGAAGGCGACGGCAGCATCCAACCTGTCCGCCGTCGGTCATCAGCGAGCGTCTCCACCGTCGCGAGGGTGGTCCCTCCCTCGGGTAGGAACCACCTTGCCGCGCGTGAATACGCCATTCCAGTCAGACACCCGATGCGGCCCGTCCACCCCGGCGACCCGCCGGCCAGAAAAGGATGGAGCCATGGGGACTCGACTCGCTGGAGTGCTCCTGGTGGCGCTCACCTTCGCCTGTGGCAATCCGAAGAGCCCGACAAATCACCCCTCCTCTCAGTTCGAACCGCAGATCCTCTACCTCCCGGATGGCGGCTCTGCGTCGTTCAGCGCGACCTTCGAGAACCTGCGCGGTGACGAGCGGCGGATCGACGTGGACGTCCGAGCGAACGAACCGATCGCGGGAGTGGATGTGAGGATCGGCGGCAGCGCGTGGCGACTGCTGAAGGAAGCCGGACCGGGAACCTGGAGCAAGGAGCTCATGGCGCCAGCCGGAAGCATCGTGGAGTTCCGTGCTCGTGGTTCCAAGGGCGGGGAGTCGATCTCCGTCCCCTATCTGTGGCCTGACGCGACCCCGGTCGACACGTCGAACGGGGTGCCCCTCCCCGACCTCGTCGTGGACGCGTCACGCATGGCCTCGTCCTGGTTCCTGAGCCAGGAGTTCATCCCGCCGAACAGCTGCACCGTGTTCGAGAAATGCGTCACCGGGACAGGGCTGCGCACGCTCCTGCGGTTCGACGCGTTCATCCAGAACGTCGGGACGACGCACCTCGTCCTCGGCAGTCCACAGGGCTCGAGGGACTTCGAATACAGCCCTTGCCACGACCACTACCACATGGCCTCGTCCACCCAGTACCTGCTCCTGGACGCGGATGGTTCCGTCGCGGCAGAGGGTCACAAGCAGTCGTTCTGCTGGTCCGACACCGATCCGGTGCCAGGGATGAGCACACCTCGGCATTTCCCCTTCAGTGACGAGAACTGCAACACCAACATGGGCCTGTCGGTGGGCTGGGGCGACATCTACCACTCCAACCTCGAGTGCCAGTTCGTCGACGTCACCGATGTGCCGAGCGGCGAATACGACCTCACCGTGAGGGTCAACCCGCAGCGTGTAGTGCTCGAGAGCGACTACTCGAACAACGTGTCTTCGACGCGCGTGAAGATCCCGTAGATGCGGGTTCCGATCGCTCAGCGGCGCGCGGCCGTCCGCGGATACACCAGACACAGCTCGTCGAAGATCCGCTCGCGCGGTGCTGCGTAGTACGCGGTCAGCGCACGGGCAGTGGTCTGCAACTCCATCCCGAACGAGGGCACGATGCAGGTGTCCTCGGATTGGGTGAAGCGCCCCTTCAGCGCCTGCAATGACGCGCGCAGCCGCGCGATGTCCCATTTCCCGCCGCGCAGGGGAACCGTCGGTCCGTTCGGATCGGGTCCGGAGAGCTTGCCGACGGCGGTCTGCAGCTCGTACCCGTCAGCGCGGTGGATCATCCGGATCCGCCCAGGCGTGGCCGCATCCAGCCACGCCTGGAAAGAGGGCTCGTCGCGCAGCCGGAGCTTGAACGCGACCTTCCCGTCCGGGTGAAGCAGCCACGTCTCGATGTCCAGGTCGTCCAGCGCCGCGAGCAGCGGAGCCGCTTGCGCCAGGAACGTGTCCGCGTCCGGAACGAGCAGCACCGGCCTGTTCTCTCCGAGCTGCGCGCGCAGCTCCCCGGCGAACTCCGGAGCGTTCGTGTCGAGCACTGCGCCCTCCACGCTCGCGCGCGTGCCTTCGGGCGTGATCCGCACGGCATCGGCAGGCGGCTCGTCGCCCCAGACCGGCGCCGCCTCCACCTCGAAGAGCTTCTCCGGACCCGCACCGCCTTCCGACGGCACCAGCTCCGATATGGACGGAAGCGGCTTCGGCTTCAGCTCGGACAGCGAAGGCGCCGGCCCCGGCTCCTCACGGCAGCCGGCGATCAGCGCGCACGAGACGACGACGCCCCAGAGAGCACTCGACTTCACTTCTCTCCCCCCGATGGGCCGAACTCGCGATCGAAGCAGGCCTGGGTGATGAACCCCTTCTTCAAGGCGTCGCTTGCCGCATCGCGCCCATCGCGGAACAACACCATGTCCTTGAAGCGCGAGGCCTCCGCGGTCCGACCCGCGTCGCGGATGTAGACCGCCAGCACGCGGTCCGGGAACTCGCGACGCATCTCCGCGTAGACCTCCGGGTCGTGCTCGCCCGAATCGCCGATGAGGATTGCGTTGTGGGGCAAACGCTCGAGCAGCTTGCGGATCACGGGCTGCTTGTAGCCGGAGAGGGTCTTCGGCCCAAGGTCGCGCAGGTACAGCCCAGCGAGCGGAAAACCGTTCTGCCCCAGGAACGACGACATGCGCGGCGCGAACTGGTGGGGCGAGCCGCTGACGAAGGCGAGCCCGGGCGTGGGCATCCGGCCTTCGATCAGGCAGCGATAGAACTCGTCCATTCCCGGCACCGAAGGCTGGGTGTTCGAATCCTGGAACAGCGCGGACGTCACCAGGCCTCGGCGGCTGGTGACGTTGCTCACCGCCACGGTGTCGTCGAAGTCGGAGATCACGAAGAACGGCGCCTTCTCGTCTACGATCCGGACGAACGAAACCTCCGCCGCGCCGGGGACCTCGGCGACCCAGCGTTCGAGCCCAGGCTCCGCCTGCGCCCCGGGAGGAAGGCGGATGGTGGTCTCGAACACGCCGTCATGCCCGCTCTGGGTCTTCACGCTCACGCCCCGATAGGTGATCTCCACCGGAGCGCCCTCCCAGTTGGGGGCGGTCAGTCGCCGCAGGTTCTTCGACACGACGGAGCTGCCGCGGCTGGGCGCCTCCTTCAGGACCCGGCCCTGAAGAGTGACCTCGCCCGGTCGCCCCACCGCCGGGAAGAGGAGCAGCGCCGGCTGCGCCCAGGCGGACAGCGGGAGCAAGGCGAAGGCGACGATGGCGACGGTCAGGCGCAGGCGGGTCATGGAATGTAGCCTGGGGGATTCCTGGCGCGAGGTCGAACGCACATGTCAGGGATCCATTCCCTGAGCGCGTGCTCCCGGCGCGTAGCAGCCAATACCGGGCTGTAGCAGAAAAGTTGATCCGGATGCCTCCCCTCCTACCCTGTGCGCATGAAAAAGCTGATCGCGATTCTCGTGCTGGGCGTGTCGGCGGCGGCCACCGTTGCGGTGGGGGCGCAGGAAATGAACGAGCCAGAGCCGAAGGTGGACCTGGCGGTGGTCGACGCGAAGATCGACGCGCGCCTGCACGCGATTCTCGAGGAGCTGATCGCGGCGCGCGCGCAATAGCCTGCGTTCGCCATCTGTTGTCATTCAAGGCAGGGCTCACCTCGTTGTGGCGCGTCGCTGTGCCGGGTGGTACGACTCTCGGCCTTTCCAGGTTCCGAGGGGAGACATGGCCGATTCCGCTTCTTCACTCTCGCTCATCGTCGGCGATCGGGTGGTGTACCCGAATCAGGGTGTCTGCCGTGTGAGCGGCGTTGAGGAGAAGGAAGTCGCGGGCCAGAAGCTGGTGTTCGTCACCATGCGCCGGGAGGAAGACGGCGCGGTGGTGATGGTGCCGAAGCTGAAGCTGGCGCAGATCGGCGTGCGCAAGGTGTCCACCGCCGAGGACGTGGACAAGTTGTACGCGTTCCTCAAGGCCGACACCGAGAAGGCCGATCTCGACTGGAAGCAGCGCGCACGCACGAACCTCGATCGGATGAGCGCCGGCGGACTCAAGGGCCTCGCCGAAGTGGTGAAGGGGCTCCAGATCCTCTCCGAGCTGCGCCCGCTCCCTGCCAAGGAGAGGGAGCTCTACGACAACGCGCGCCACCTGCTCGTCTCGGAGGTCTCCGCCGCCATGGGGATCGACGAGTGCGCCGCCGAGGACGCGATCGACGTCGCACTCTTCCCGCCCGGGAAGGAGCGCCCCAAGCGGACCGCCGACGAATTCCGCCATGCCCGGCCTGGCGAAGAGGATCTCGAGATCCCCGACGACATGCTGTCGCTCGACGCGGACCTCGACCTCCCGGAGGAGCCCGCCGAAGAGGCGGCCCCGGAGGAGGCCGAAGGGGAGGCCGCCGCCGAGGAAGAGGAGAAGCCCAAGCGGGCGAAGCGCGCGGCGCTCTCGGACGAGGAGGTCACCCA
>JBAWAM010000945.1:0-4666 GCA_049589315.1 Myxococcaceae bacterium | reverse complement strand
GTCACGCGCGTTGGCGCGGGAGGTGCGGGCGGCTCGCTCGAAGGCACGGCCGAGGGTGACAGCACCGGCGGCGTCACAGGGATCAGCGTCGTCGGCCGGCCCGGCGGGATTCGCCGCGGGATGAAGGTCGGAACCGTGCTTCTCGTGGGCGTGCCAGGCGTGCCAGGCGTGCCAGGCGTGCTGGGCGGGCCCACGATCGGCGTAGACGACGCCTCCGGCTCCGCGCCCCGGCGACCGATCAGGTGATCTGAGCGGTTCGTAGGGATCGCGCTCGGAACCGGGGGCATGGGCGGGGGCGGCAGAACCTCCGTCGAGGTGCTCTCCGGCGCGTCTCCCGGAAGCGGCAGCAGCGGCGACAGTGCGACCACCCGGACCACGTCGTCAGGCGACTTCGCGCTGGGTTCCGTCGATGAGGTTCCGGGCTCCTGCGGACCGTTCTGTTCCCTTGTCGCGAGCAACCTCGGCGCGATGGCGGGGTCGGTTCCCTCGATGTCGGCGTCTGTCGCGGACTTCAGGGCAGCCCGCATCGCGGGAGGGAACGGCTCCGCCCCACTCGCCGAGGTGTCTTCGCGGACCGTGCCGAGCAGCCTGGAGTAGATCCCTGCCAGCCGCCGCCGGATGGCGGTGGCGTCGTGGAATGCCCGCGCCGCCTTGCGTGCTGCGGCCCCCATCTGGACGCGCGACTGCGGCGCCCTTGCCAGTCGGATCAGGTTCGCCGCGAGCGCGTCCACGTTCCCCGGTGGGTGGAACAACCCCGCCCCGGAGGGGATCAACTCCCGCGTGACCGGCAGATCGCTCGCGAGGACGGGCCGTCCCGCGGCCAGGTATTCCGCGACCTTCGTCAGCGGTCCGCCCTGGACTCGGTTCCGGTGGACGTCGATGAGCGGAACCACGCCCACATCCGCCGAACCGAGCAGCCTGGGCAGCTCCTCGGGAGGAGGCGGCGGCTGGAGGACCACGTTCCTGCCGATCCCGAGGTCCCGGATCAGATCTTCGAGCAGCGGCTGTTCCCGGACGTGTGCGGGGCCTGCGATCGTGAGCTGGAGCTCGACCTCCCGGAGCACCTGTTTCACCGCGCGCAGGAGCGTTGGCAGGCCTTGCCACTCCACCTGCGACCCGAGATACAGCACGCGCATCGGTGAGCCGACCGGTTCGGTGCCCGTCTCCGCGCTGATGGCCGCCACGTCGACGGGCGCGCGCAGCACGTCGACGATGTCTTCCGACACCCCGAGCCCATGGATGAACGCGCGCGTGACCTCCGAGCCGGTGATCACCCGGTCCGCGTTCATCAGGCAGAAGAGCTCCTGCCGTCGGGCCCGCGCGAGGAAGCGTCGATCGCTCTCCATCTGCGGGTCCTGCGAGGCGAGCTCCTGGGAGGGAAACCCGTGCGCCTCGTAGATCAGCCGATAGCCGTAGGTTTCACGAAGCTCGCACAGCGCATAGCCACCGAACGGGTCGGT
Organism: Myxococcaceae bacterium; assembly: GCA_049589315.1. GTDB lineage: Bacteria > Myxococcota > Myxococcia > Myxococcales > Myxococcaceae > JBAWAM01. The sequence goes on along the minus strand of JBAWAM010000945.1, from coordinate 3,206 downwards.
GAAGTGTGCGACGACGTACTCCTCGCTGTCGAGCTGCCGCCGGACTGCGCGATCGAACGCCTGGACCCGGGAGGGCAGGTCTCCCGAGCCCACTGGAACCCGGAGCAGTCGCGCGCCGTGGAAGCGCTGGATGTGCGAGTGGTCTGGTGTCTTCGCCGACAGAACGACAACAGAAAAGTGCTCCGAAAGCTCGCGCAGGTACTCCGTGAGACGGCGCGACGAGCCGGTCGGTCCGGGGATGACGTCGAAGCTGCACAGCAGAGCTCTGGGCAGATCGCTCAAGGCCGCGGCAGGATAGCGCACTCTCAACAACGGGAAAGCATCGCCGTTGACCGGCCGTCTCTGCCCCGCCTAAAGCCGTCGGTCGATGACGCTCAAGAACCTGACGGTCAGGCTCCTCAAGGACCTGGCACGCAAGCACCTGGGGCGCGAACGCGGCACGCTCGAGACGGACGGAGAGCCACCGCAGGCAGCACGCCACATGGCCCCGGGCTCGGATGGGGACCCGCGTTCCCGTGAGCCTGGAGCTTCCCGTCCCGACCAGACGGAGACCGGGGAGGAATCCGAGCGGTTCGACGAGGAGCCCGCGGAGGAGCGCCCCGCGCACACAGTGGCGGCGGTGCAGCCCCCTTCGGAGCCTGCGAGGGCTGAACCGCTGGTCGAGGGGTTCTTCGTCGCGCGGGTCCAGGGCGAGGACGAGGCGCGTCGACACCACCTGACCGAGGGCCAGGTTCCTCCCCCCCTGGAGACCGGCGCCCATCCGTATTGGATCGAGCACCTCCCGGACATCCCCCGCGTGTATGGGGACGACCGCGTCGTGCTGCTCGCGCGGGATCCGGTGACCGCCCATCTCTACTGGGACATCTCCGAGCAGACCCTGCAGGCCTCCTTCGAGGGTTTGCGCGACCCCCGGGTCGTCCTGCGCGTCTTCGAGTTCGGCCACGAGGTGCGTGCGCTCGACGTCTCCCTGGAGTCGCTGTCGTGGTTCGTGAACGACCTGACGCCGGGCCGCACCTACCGGATGGAGCTCCACGCGGTCAGCTCGGATCACATCAGCCGCCGGATCGCCGCCTCCAGCAACCCTGTCACCCTGCCGCCGGATGACGTCTCGCCGGACACCACCGTTCGCTTCATGCGGGTGGACTGGGACGCGCCGCTCAACCGGATGAAGGATCTGCTGCTGAACGGTCGCGCCCAGGTCCGCGCGCCGGAGGAGGCCCCCGACTACCTGGAGATCGTCCGTCGCCGCTGGGCGCCCCTGCCCACCAGCGGGTCGTGGCAGCTGCTGGAGTCTGTGGAGCGGATCGCCCGGCCGCGCGAGAAGGGCGAGGCGCCGCCGGAGGAGACGCGCCTCGAATTCGGGACGTGGACCATCGGAGGAAGCTCCAGCTTCACGATGCTCGGCAGCTCTGCGTGGTGGTCCTCGCCGACGTCGAGCTGGAGTTTCACCGGCGCATCGCGCGCGCCCGTCAAGGGCGGGGAGGGGACATGAGGGGGTATCTCGGACTGGTTCTCCACGCGCACCTGCCGTTCGTGCGTCATCCCGAATACGACGACTTCCTCGAGGAGGACTGGCTGTACGAGGCGATCTCGGAGACGTACCTGCCGCTGCTCGACGTGTTCGACCGCTGCGCGAACGACGGGGTTCCGTTCCGGGTGACGATGACGTTGACGCCGACCCTGGTGTCGATGCTCCGGGACGAACTCCTGAAGAGCCGCTACGCGGTCCGGCTGGACAAGCTGTGCGAGCTCGCGGACAAGGAGGTCCACCGGACGCGTCACGACGCGGTGTACCCGCTGGCCGTGTTCTACCGCGACCACTTCCACACGCTGCGCCGGCACTACCACGAGCGCTATGGGCGCGACGTGGTCGGCGCGTTCCGGCGGCTGCAGGACGCGGGGCACCTCGACATCGTCACCTGCGGGGCGACGCACGGCTTCCTGCCGTTGATGCAGCACCAGCCCGAGGCGGTCCGGGCGCAGATCACCGTCGCCGCGGCGCACTACCGTCAGCACTTCGGGCGGGATCCGAAGGGCATCTGGCTGCCCGAATGCGGCTATTTCCCGGGCGTGGAGAAGCACCTCGCGGCCGAGAACATCCGCTTCTTCTTCGTGGACACCCACGCGGTCGTGCACGCGACGCCGCGCCCCCTGTTTGGACCGTATGCGCCCGTGTTCACAGAGTCCGGCGTGGCCGCGTTCGGGCGTGATCCGGAGAGCTCTCAGCAGGTGTGGAGCGCCGAGCACGGCTACCCGGGCGATCCGGTGTACCGCGAATTCTACAGGGACGTGGGCTGGGACCTCGACTACGACTACGTGCGCCCGTACATCCAGCCCACGGGGGAACGGAAGAACACCGGCATCAAGTATTACCGGATCACCTCGCGCGGTTCGCAGCACAAGGAGCTGTGGAATCCCCAGGCCGCCCGCCAGCGCGCCGACGTGCACGCCGGCAACTTCATGTTCAACCGGGAGAAGCAGATCGAGCACCTCGCCTCGCGGATGAACGGGCGGCGGCCCATGGTGATCGCGCCCTACGACGCGGAGCTGTTCGGCCACTGGTGGTTCGAGGGCCCGTGGTTCATCGAGTCGCTCATCCGGAAGAGCGCCTTCGACCAGAACGTGTTCCGGCTGGCGTCGCCGTCGGACTACCTCCAGGAGAACCCGGAGAACCAGGTGTGCGCGCCTTCGTACAGCTCGTGGGGTGAGAACGGCTACGCGTCGATGTGGCTCAACGAGGCGAACGCCTGGGTCTACCGGCACCTGCACGAGTGCGCCGACCTGATGGTGGACCTGGTGCGGCAGTTCCCGGAGTCGACCGATCCCCTCCAGCGCCGCGCCCTCAACCAGGCCGCCCGCGAGCTGCTCCTGGCGCAGGCGAGCGACTGGGCGTTCATCATGAAGACGGGGACCATGGTCGACTACGCCGTGCGCCGGACGAAGGAGCACGTCGCCCGAATCCTGCGGCTGAACGACCAGATCCGTCGGAACGAAATCGACGAGGGCTGGCTCTCCCGCGTCGAGTCGCGGAACAACATCTTTCCGGAGATGGACTATCGGGTCTACCGTCCCGCCCAGGCGTGAGCGAACGGATACCGAAGCACAAGGCGATCAAGCTGCTGGAGCAGGCGCAGTACCACCTGTCGCGCAGGGAGTTCGAGCGCGCCGAGGCGCTGCTGCGCGACGTCTCCCGGTCGGAGCTGAAG
>JBAWAM010000944.1:0-5009 GCA_049589315.1 Myxococcaceae bacterium | reverse complement strand
CTCCGCGGTCACGTGCGCCACCGGCACGCTGGCGTCGCCGAGCGGACTGCGCAGCACCAGACCATCGCGATCCAGCTGCGCCGCGCGCGCGGGCCGCACCAGGAAGGTCACGTCCACCCCGGCCTGGGCCAGCCGCCCGCCGAAGTAACCGCCGGTGCCACCGGCGCCAAGGACCAGGATGCGCATCCTGTTCACACTCCTCTGCCCAGCGTTGCTTGTGGTGAACCAGCCCATTCGCAACTGGGACTCGCGCGGTCACGTCGCCCGAGCCACGTCTACGTGAAGAAGGACTCCGCATCCCCGCGAGCCCGAAAGCTGGAGGGGCCGGACGAGGGCAAGGAGAAGAAGGCACCCTCCGCCGCAGCAAGAAAAGCAGCCTGTCCCCTCCTCAGAAGCTGTAGAGCGCTACTTTGTCGCTCCGGTCGATCGTCAGGCGCACGGTGCCCGACTGCGCGGACCTTTCTCGTCGCCAGGCGTCGCGGATGGGGGTGAGATCGAAGCTCTTGACCCCGCTGAGCAGCGCCTCACACGTGTCCCCATGGGGATCATGCGCGAGCACGAGAACCGCTTCGTCGGCACCGCCGCTGGTGGCGAAAGATCCGTCCCACCGCAGCTCATAGCCGTGTTGGGCACAGCCACCGCCATGGCTGACCTCGATGTTCAGCGCGTCCCCGTCCACTGTCGCGCTGTGGATGGTGAGCGTCGAACTGGTCTGGCCGGGCATCGCATCGACCACGACGCCGTGCACGCCCGGCGGGATCGACGAATCGCACGCGCTCAACCCCAGCACGACGCACACGACAGAAACCTGCTTCAGAACGGTCATCGGAATCATGGCTGAAGGCTCCTCGTGGATCCTAGTCCCAGATGCGCGCGAACACCCAGGTGTTCCGCCACGGTTCGCCGTCCGGCTCGGCGCCTTCGTCGATCACCGTCTGGGTGTCGCCGTTCTCGGAGAGCTCGCGCCGGGTGGTGGTCTTCGTGCCGCTCGCCGCGATCGCGGTCTGGTGAATCGTCCGCTCATCCGCGACCTTCAAGGTCCGCTTCGGGGTCTCGCCTTCTCCCCATACCCCGTCGACGACGATCGGCGTGCCCCGCGCGCCCTCCATCTCCAGTCGGATTCGAAGGCCGACCGCCAGCGGCTCGATCAGCAGCTCCCCTTTGCGAGGAACGATCCCGTACTGGAACTCCGACCGCGCGGTGTCCAGCCGCCACTTCCCGACGAACTTCTCTGCTCCCTGCATGACCGCTCCCGCAACGAAAAGGCCGAGCCCCTAAAAGCAGGAGCCCGGCCCTTCGTCCACCCCTGACCCCAGAGGCGGCTCGAACTGGAACGACGATACCTACGGCTGCGGGTTCGCGCGGACGAAATCCACAGTCGCCAGCGGCTGCGACAGGTTCGTCAGGTGCGCCACCCGGATGCCGCCGTCGGAGATGGCGTACACGTAGTCATCCGCCATCACGCTGCGCCGCACCCAGGGCGACCAGTAGTACTGCCAGTCATAGGAGCCGCGGTTCTGGAACACGTCCTTCAGGGAGACCGCGCCCACCGGGGTGATGCCGGTGGCGGTGTCGATGTTGAAGACGCGCAGCTCGCTGACGAAGGAGTCCCAGTAGTTCCCGTTCCAGGACGGGTTCCAGTCGGAGAACGGAATCGCCAGGAGCTTCTTGGCAGGGAAGTAGTTGAACGCCTTGTGGTCCCACTGCGCCTCCGAGTGCCCGTACGCGGTCCCGATGGTCTGCGTGAACGCCTCCCTCGGCTGGGTCATGTCGGTCACGTCGAACACGGTGAGCTTCACCGCGCGGGACTGCCAGTTCTGGTTCTCGTCCACGTGCGTCCCGATGGTCAGCAGGTGGTTCGCACCCAGCGGGTGGATGTACGAAGAGAAGCCGGGGATCTTCAGCTCGCCGACCTTGCGGGGGTTCTGCGGGTCCGACAGGTCGATGGTGAAGAGCGGGTCCACCTGACGGAAGGTGACGACGAAGCCCTTCTCCTCGACGAAGCGCGAGCTGAACACGCGCTCACCCGGGGCGAGGTCCTCGGTCTGGCCGATCAGGGCCAGGGTTCCGTTGCTCTCACCCAGCACGCTCACCCGGCTGACCGTCTGCATCTGACCCCACCAGTTGTCGGGGTTCGAGGTGTCCTCGACCCGGGTGCTGATGGTGGTCGCGACGCGGAAGTAGCCGCGGGAGTCCTCGTCCATCGAGAACTGGTCGATGATGTGACCGTCGACCCCGCCCGACGCCACGTACACGGCCCGGTCGGGCTGGGTGATGTCGAACTTGTGCAGATAGGTGTAGTCGGACTGTCCCAGCTCCGGCCACCACCACCAGTGACGGCTGGCGACGTAGAGGTGCCTTCCGGAGGCGAACACCTCGCCCGACTCGGCGACGATCGACGTGCGCGCGGGCGGCTGATCCGGGGTGGCCAGGTTCAGGGTGGCCACCGTCACCAGGCCCAGCTTGGTGGGCGCGTTGGTCCGGTGGAAGTCGCTGCAGTTGTAGGGGACGTCGACCCAGGTGCCGTTCGCGTCGCGGCGCTTGGCGTTGGGCAGCCAGTCCTGAAGCGCCGCGGCGCGGATGACCTGCTCGTTCGTGGCCATGAGCTGGTCGAACGCCTTCGCCAGCCGCGTCTTGTCCTGGTACAGGGTCCCCGACGAGTCCTCCGGGTACCAGCGGATGTCCTTCGGCCAGCGGAACTGATCGCCCAGCACGACCCGGACGGCGTTCCCCACCCGGCGGGAGTTCTCGTAGTAGCCGGGCAGGAAGTACTCCTGCGTGACCTGCGGGTTCGCCAGATCGGCGACGTCGACCACCGTCACCTTCACGGTGTTGGCGTTGTAGTAGCCGCACCACATCGCGTCGCACGCCACGTCACCCTGCGTCTTGTCGAAGGGGTACGGGTGCCACACGGTCGAGAACACGACGACGTGATTGTTCTCGTCGAGGAACATCTCGCGAGGCCAACCCTCGATCTCCAGGCTGGACGCGTTCGCGAGCTGCTCGGCCGGCCAGCTCTTGTTGACGTAGAGCCGGTTCCCGGAGAGCACGAAGATCCGCTTCCCGTCGTTCTTGACGAAGTCGGCTTCGTCCACCCCCGCCACCTGGGTGTTGGTGGTGGTGTAGTCGTTCGGGCCGGACGACGGCGGCGCGGAGGCACCGGCGCTGGCATCGGCGGACTCGGGGGCAGGAGCGTTGGTGGCGACGTCTCCCCGACCCCAGCCCCAGGTCTGGTAGCCCTTCTTCGAGTTCTCGAGCGACGTCCGCATGTCGAGGACGGCGGTGTCCTCGATGTACGTCTCGAGCTGTTCACACGTCCCGAAGGACTGAAGCTCCAGTCGCTTCTGCACCGCCACGGGTTCCGGGACCACTTCCTGCGCACAGGCGCCGAGCAGCACCGCTCCGGCCAACCAGCTGTACCGCCAGCCTCGCCAAGACTTCATGACATCCTCCGCATCGAATCGGCCCGCCCCGAGGGGCTGCATCCGGGGATGAGCGTGCGATGTGCGTGCCATGCCCGGGGCAGTCCAAACTAACGCGATTCAGCGTGCTTACAAGGAGGGGGGCCCCTCAGAATTCTGACGATCGAGAAGTTACCGCCTCGGAAACGCGATCGGGAAATCGAGATAGCATCGGGTCCCCATGCGCAGAGCCTGCCTGCTCGCCTTCGTGGCGATCGCCGCGTGTTCACCCGTTCCGTCCAGTCCGGACGCTGGAGACGGGGACGGTGGCGTGCAGCTTGATAGCGGTCAACCGGGGCCGGGAAACTGTGAGGATCCGGGGTTCGCGCGGTGCGCGGGCGAATGCGTGAGGATCTCCAGCGACACCCGCCACTGCGGCGCCTGTGGCAACGCGTGTCCCACGCTCGGCGTCTGTGTCGACGGGAGCTGCGGCTGTCTTCCGGGCCAGGTGCAATGCGGCGACGTCTGCGCGGACCTTCAGGACGACGCGGCGAACTGTGGCGCGTGCGGTCAGCGCTGCGAGGCGGGAACCGTGTGCTCCGAGGGCGCGTGCGTCGTCGACTGCCCGATGGGGACGGCGCGCTGTGGCACCGAATGCGTCACGCTGGAGAGCGATCCGCAGCACTGCGGTGGATGCGGCGTCGCCTGCGCACAGGGGACCTCGTGCGTGGACGGGAGCTGCCGCTGCCCAGAGGGCTCGGCGATCTGCGGAGGCGCGTGCGTCGACCTCCAGGGCGATCCGGAGAACTGCGGAGGGTGCGGAAGCCAGTGCTTCGATGGATTCTTCTGCAGCGAGGGACAGTGCGTCTGCCCCTCCGGCACCGTCTCCTGCGGCGCGGTGTGCGCGGACGTTCGCTACGACCCGAACAACTGCGGCGCGTGCAATCGGTACTGCCAGTTCGGACAGGCCTGCGTGAACGGCGCCTGTGAGACGCCCTGTCCCGCCGGCTGGCTCCGCTGTGGCGCGCAATGCGTGGATCCGCAGACCGAGCCGAACCACTGCGGTACGTGCGGCAACGCGTGCGGCGGACTGAGCTGCCTCGGCGGCCTGTGCACGAGCTGCGACAGCGCGGTCACCGACTGCGACAGCGACGGCTGGAAGGTCGCGGACGGCGACTGCTGCGATCAGCCCGGCGCGTGCGGCTCCCAGCCCGGAGGGGTGAATCCGGGGGCCCTCGAGCTCTCCGGCAACGGGATCGACGACAACTGCAACGGGCTGGTCGATGCCGCGGACGCCCTGGACACCGCTTCGTGTGACGGCAAGCTCGCCTCGAACGCGAGCAGCGCCTTCGATTTTGCGCAGGCGCTGGGCCTGTGCCGCACGACCAGCGAGAACGCCGCGCTTCCCGAGCGGACCTGGGGGCTTGTCTCCGCCCGGTTGCTCCGGGTCACTGGCGAGCCCCTCACCTGGCCCGCCGCGGCGAGCATTCGACCGAAGTTCGGAGACAGTCTCGCCCCCCGCGAGGGCTCGCAGATGGTCGTGCTCTCCAGCGGCATCGCCGCCGACGCCACCCAGACCCAGCCCGGGCCGAATGGCGGTCCGTTCGC